>NZ_JAATOS010000312.1:0-4129 GCF_011806505.1 Salipiger sp. HF18
TAAAAAAAAAAGTCGGCACGGTGAAGGCACGCTCGCGCTTCTTGATCTTGCCCTTGGACAGGATTGCCTCGCGCGGCTTCACCTCGCCCATGAGCGTCTTGCGGATCATGTCGCGCAGGCGGCCGAGGCGGTTCTGCTCGTAGGGCGAGCCGTCGGCATCCTGGATCCAGAAAGCGGCGGTGGCGTAGCCGTCCTTGGAGGTGAAGGTGCGCGCGTCCACGACGTTGGCACCGACCAGCGACAGCGCCCCGGCGAGCCGCGAGAAGATCCCCGGATGATCCGAGAGAGCAAAGCAGACGCGGGTGGCGTCGCGGTCCTCGTCGGGGTGGATGTCGATGCGGATCTCGTCGCTCTGGATGTCGCGCAGGAGACGGGCAAAGACCTCGTGGGCAGTGAGGTGCAGCCCCTGCCAGTAGGGTTCGTAATGGCGGCCGGTCTCGACCCGCAGGTCCTTGGCATCCCAGTCGGCGAGCGCCTCGCGAAGGGCCTTCTTGGCCTCGGCGCCGCGGTTCTCGCGGTTGAGCGCCTCCATGCCGTCCTCGAGCGCGCGCCTGGTTTGCCGGTAGAGCCCGCGCAGCAGCGCGGCCTTCCAGTTGTTCCAGACGCCCGGGCCCACGCCGCGGATGTCGCAGACGGTCAGCACGGTGAGCAGGTCGAGCCGTTCCTTTGTCTGCACCGCCTTGGCGAAGTCGCGCACCGTGCGCGGGTCGGCGATGTCGCGCTTCTGCGCCATGTCGGACATCAGCAGGTGGTAGCGCACCAGCCATTCCACCGTGGCGCATTCGGTCTTGGTCAGGCCCAGACGCGGCGCCACCTTGCGGGCGATCTGCGCGCCCAGCACCGCGTGATCCTCGTCGCGGCCCTTGCCGATGTCGTGCAGCAGCAGCGCCACGTAGAGCGTCTTGCGGTTCACGCCCTGCTTGAGGATGGTCGAGGCGACCGGCAGTTCCTCGACGAGATCGCCGTGCTCGAGTTCGCTCAGGTTGCGGATGCACTGGATGGTGTGCTCGTCCACCGTGAAGCTGTGATACATGTTGAACTGCATCATCGCCACGATGGGCTCGAACTCGGGGATGAAGGCGGCCAGCACGCCGAGCTCGTTCATCCGCCGCAACGAGCGCTCGGGGTTGCCGTGCTTGAGCAGCAGGTCGAGAAAGATGCGCCGCGCTTCCTTGTCGTTGCGCATGTCGTCGTCGATCAGGTGCAGGTTCGCCTTGACCAGCCGCATGCCGTAGGGGTGCAGCAGCAGCCCGGTGCGCAGGCCTTCCTCGAAGAAGCGCAGCAGGTTGAGCTTGTCCGACAGGAAGGCGGTGTCGTCCGAGATCGCGAGCCGGTTGTGCACGACCTCGTAGCCATCCTTGACCTGCGGGCCGCGCTTGAACATCCGCATCAGCAGCGGCGCGTCCTTCTGGTGCTCGGCCTCGAGCGAGGTCAGGAAGATCCGCGTCAGGTCACCGACGGCGGTGGCGTGGCGGAAGTAGTCCTGCATGAACCACTCGACGGCGCGGCGACCGGGCCGGTCGACATAGCCCATGCGGTCGGCGACCTCGACCTGCATGTCGAAGGTCAGCTGCTCGACGGCGCGCCCGGCGACGAGATGCAGGTGGCAGCGCACCGCCCAGAGGAATTCCTCGGCGCGCATGAAGGTCAGGTATTCCTCACGCCGGAACACGCCCACGCGCACCAGCTCCTGCGCGTCCTCGGTGCGGTGGATGTACTTGGTGATCCAGTAAAGCGACTGCAGGTCGCGCAGCCCGCCCTTGCCCTCCTTGACGTTGGGCTCCACCACGTAGCGCAGGCCCTGCTTGCGGTGGCGGCTGTCGCGCTCCTCGAGCTTGGCGGCCACGAAGGCGCGCTCGGTGCCCTTGAAGAGCTCCTTCCAGAGCCGGGTCTCGAGCTCGCGCGCCAGCGGCTCGTAGCCGATGATGAACCGGGTCTCGAGCATCGCCGTGCGGATGGTGTAATCCTCGGTGCCGAGACGCAGGCAGTCCCTCACTGTGCGCGAGGCGTGGCCGACTTTCAGCTTGAGGTCCCAGAGTATGTAGAGCATCGACTCGATGACGCTCTCGGCCCACGGCGTGATCTTCCACGGCGTCAGGAACAGCAGGTCGACGTCGGAATAGGGCGCCATCTCGCCGCGGCCATAGCCGCCCACCGCCATCAGCGTGAGGCGCTCGCCTTCGGTCGGGTTGCGCAGCGGATGGATGCGTTGGGTCGCCACCTCGTAGACCAGCCGGACGATGCCGTCGGTCAGCCAGGCATAGGCCTCGGTGGTGGGGAAGGCGGCACGGGGGCGCTGCTCGAAGGCCCGCTCGATCTCGTCGCGCCCGTCACTGCGGGCCTGCGAGAGAATGCGCACCGTGGCGGCGCGGATCTGCGCTTCGGTCTCGGCCTCGTCGGCAGCGGCGAACAGCGCCGTGCGCAGGGCAGGGAGGTCGAGGATGCGCGATGCCGGGGCAATCAGGTCCTCCGGCATCGCGTCAAGCGTCCTGTCTTCAGAAGCCTGCGCCGGAGAAGCTTGAGGGGGCAGGGTCAAGGATCACCATCTGGTTGTTTCTTACCGTGGCCACCGCCAGCCCGCGCTGGTTCGTGCCGTCACTCTTCAGGCGGAATACACCCCCCGTGCCCTGAAAACCAGCCGATTGCGTCAGGGCGCGGCCGGTCAGCGCATCACGGCGGCCCTGCTTCACCAGCGCGCCGACGGCGGCGATGCCGTCGAAGGCGAGACCGGCGAGCGGGTGCGGCGAGGCACCGTAGGCGGCGCTGTAGCGGGCCGAGAAGTTCTGCTGCATGGACTGGTTCGGCAGGGTGAACCACGCGCCCTCGGCACCGGGGTAGCTGAAGAGCTCGGGCTTCACGTCCCAGCGGGTCAGGCCGATGTACTGGTAGGTCGACGGGTCGAGCCCGTTCTCGGGCATCACCTGCAGCAGCAGCGGCATCGCGGCGTTGGTGGCGTCGGTGGTGATGAAGACCGAATCCGCGCCGGCGTTGGAGGCAACTTGCGCCATGCCCTGCGCCGCGTTGGTCACGCCGTCGACGCTGAGCGGGTAGGACTGAACCGCCGCCACGCTCACGCCGTTGTGCGACGCGGCCTGCTGGATGGCGTTGCGGCCGAACTGGCCGGGCACGTCGTCCGAATGCATGATGGCGACCTTGTTGCGGCCCTGGCGCCGGGCGTAGCCGAGCAGGCGGTCGGCGGTGTTCTCGAAGGTCGGTCCGAGCACGAAGAGGTTGCCGCCGGCGATCGACGGGTTGTTCGAGAAGGCGAGCACGTTGATGCCCTCGTCGGCCACCACCTTGCTTGCCTCGACGGCGACCTCGCCACGCAGCGGTCCGAGGATGATCTTGGCGCCCTCGTCGACGGCGCGCTGGGCCTGCGCGGCGGCGGTGGCCCCGGAACCGGCGGTGTCATAGACCGCGAGCTCGATGTTGACCCCGTCGAGATCGGCGATGGCGAGACGGGCGGCGTTCTCGAGATCGCGGGCGATGCTCGCCGCCCCCGAATCGCTCTGCGGCACCAGCAGGGCCACGCGGACCGGGGCACCGGGGTCGATGTCGGGACCGCCGCGCCCGGCGGACCCGCCGCCCAGATCGGTCATCGTTGGGACGTCGCAGGCTGCCAGCAGGCCGGCGCTTGCGACGACGGCAGCGGTGCAGAGCGCCTTGCGGGCGCGGGTCAAAACGGCGAACATGGTGGTGGAACTCCCTCGCATGACGGCGCGGGTTTCGCTCCCGCGCGGCTTTGCGCCTGATCATAGTCCAGCAGGAAGGTGGGTCCAGAAATGAATCCGGAAAAGGGCGGATTGGCGCCGGGCCTCTACATGGTCGCGGTGCCGATCGGTAACGCGCGCGACATCACGTTGCGTGCGCTCGACATCCTGCGCGACGCCGAGGTGCTGGCGGCGGAGGACACCCGCAGCCTGCGCCGCCTGCTCGAGATCCACGGCGTGCCGCTGGGCGACCGGCCCTGCCTCGCCTACCACGACCACAACGGCGACCGCATGCGCCCGCGTCTGCTCGAGGCGCTGGCCGTGGGCCGCAGCGTCGCCTACGCCTCCGAGGCGGGCACGCCGATGATCTCGGACCCCGGCTTCGACCTGGTGCGGGCCGCGCGCGAGGAGGGCCTGCC
>NZ_JAATOS010000313.1:0-4764 GCF_011806505.1 Salipiger sp. HF18
CCGCGGTGGCCTTGCCGTCATGCACCGCGTAATCCCAGCCGATGTCGTCCACCGCCGTCAGCCAGCGCGCGCCGGCCACCAGCGCGTTGTGGCGCAGGTCCATGGGCGTGGGGCCGGTGTGGGCGGTCTCGCCCTCGAAGCGGGCGCGGATGCCGCGGCTCGGGTAGCCGCCGGTCACCACGCCCACCTCGTAGCCTTCGGCGTCGAGCAGCGGGCCCTGTTCGATGTGCATCTCGAGATAGGCGTCGATCTCGGCGCCGCCGCAGGGGATGTTGCCCTTGTAGCCGATGCGCGAGAGCTCGTCGCCGAAGCGGGCGCCGTCATCGGCGACGAGATCATGCACCCAGCCGGTCTCGTAGCGGCCGACGAAGCAGCCCGAGGCCACCATCGGCGGCGAGAAGCGGGAGCCTTCCTCGTTGGTCCAGTTGACGATGACGATGGGGCGCCGGGTGACGTGGCCCAGATCGTTGAGGCTGCGCACCACCTCGAGCGCCGCCAGCACCCCCGCGATGCCGTCGAAGCGGCCGCCGTTGATCTGCGTGTCGAGGTGGCTGCCGATCATCACCGGCGGCAGCTCGTTCTGGCGACCGTCGCGGCGGGCGAAGATCGAGCCGCATTCGTCGATGCCGATGGTGAGGCCCGCGTCCTCGCACCACTCCACGAAGAGGTCGCGCATGTCGCGGTCCGCATCCGACAGCGCCAGTCGCGACAACCCGCCAGGGCGCCCCATGCCGATCTGGGCCGAGGCTTCGATGGTGCTCCAGTAGCGGTCGAGATCGGCGCGGGCGTCGGGCGAGAAAGGCATCGGTCGGTCCTTGGCTGTGAAAGGGGCGCGAGGCTGTCGGGCCAAGACAAGCACGAGGGCGGTCCGCTCACAAATAGCGCCTGCCTATGGCTGCGATACCTGCGCCGGTGGCCAGGGCGCGTGCCCAGGGTAAAGCCAGTGTGCTAAAATGTTTGCAACTGTTCGAATCTTGGTTAGGGTCGCACGAAACCAGCGGAGCCTTCATGATCGGACCGTCCGGAGCCGCCACCATCGCGGCCATCGCCTTTGACATCGACGGGACGCTGGTCGACAGCGAGCTGCTGCACCTCGACGTGCTGAACGAGGTCTGCGCCGAGACCGGGGTCGACCTGAGCGGCCTCGACGACGATCGCTTCCGCGGCGTGCATCTCGCCGACGTCTGGACCGCGCTGGAACCGCGCCGGCCTGCGGACCTGTCGCACCAGCACTGGACCGACCTCATCGTCGCGCGCTACTGCGCCCGTGCCGGAGAGCTGCGGCCGCTGGCGGGCATGGAAGAGCTGCTGGCGGCGGCGCGCGGGGCAGGTGTCCCCATGGTCTGCGTCTCGAACTCGGTCCGCCGCATCGTCGACGCCAATATCGCGGCCCTCGGCATCGCCGGCGACATCGCGTTCTCCGTCAGCTTCGACGACGTGCCTTACGGCAAGCCTCACCCGGCGCCCTACGTCATGGCGGCCTCGCGTCTCGGTCTCGCGCCCGCCCAGGTCGCGGCCGTCGAGGACAGTCAAACCGGCGCCATCTCGGCCAGCGCCGCCGGGCTGCGGGTCTTCGGCATCGCGACCGAGCATCTCGCGGTGCCCGGCGCCGAGCTGACCGTGGCGCGGCTCGACGAACTCATCACCCCCATTCTGGGCGTCACCGCGCCCGACGCCCTGCCGCAGCCGGGCGATCTGACCAAGGAGCAATGACCATGAAGATCGGAACCGACCTCGCCGGCAAGCGCGCTATCGTGACCGGCGGCGCAAGGGGCATCGGCGCCGCGATCTGCGCGACGCTGGCCGAGCACGGGGTCCGGGTCGCCATCGCCGACCTCGACGAGGCCGCCGCGCGCGAGACCGCCGCCGGGCTGGGCGCGGAGCACATCGGGCTCGGCATCGACGTGCGCCGCCGCGACAGCGTCGACACCGCCTTTGCGCAGGTGACCGAGGCTTTTGGCGGCTACGACATCCTCTGCGCCAACGCCGGGGTCTCGACCATGAACCGGGCGGTGGAGCTGACCGACGAGGAATGGGACTTCAACCTCGACGTCAACACCCGCGGCGTGTTCCTGACCAACCAGATCGCCGCGCGGCATTTCCTTTCGGCGGGCACGGGCGTGATCGTGAACACCGCCTCGCTCGCCGCCAAGATCGGCGCGCCGCTGCTGGCGCATTACTCTGCCTCGAAATTCGCGGTGCTGGGCTGGACGCAGGCGCTGGCGCGCGAGCTGGCCTCGGACGGCATTCGCGTCAACGCGGTCTGCCCGGGCTTCGTGCGCACCGGCATGCAGGAGCGCGAAGTGGCGTGGGAGGCAGAGCTGCGCGGCCTCACCTCCGAGGAGGTCATCGCCGACTACGTCCGCCAGACGCCGCTGGGCCGGCTCGAAGAGCCCGAGGACATCGCAACGCTGGTGGCCTTCCTCGCCTCGGACGCGGCGGGCTTCATGACCGGGCAGGGCATCAACGTGACCGGCGGTGTCTACACCACCTGAGCGGCGCGCTCAGGCCCCGGCGACGATCACCTTGACCTTCGCGGCGGCAAGATCCGCCGCGAGCGCGGGGCCCGGTGCCTCGTCCGTCACCAGCACGTCGAACTGGCCGAGCGTGCCGATCTGCACCAGCGCCATCTCGTCGAACTTCGAGCTGTCCGCCAGCACCACCTTGCGGGTGGCGCGGCTCATGTAGACGCGTTTGATCTCGGTATCCTCGATGGAATAATCGAAGATCCCCTCCGGCGAGATCGACGAGACGCCTATGAAGGCGATGTCGAACCAGAGCTTGCGCGCCTGTTCCAGCGCGATGGGGCCGACCATGGATTTCTCGTTGGGCCGCAGCCTCCCGCCCAGCAGGTAGACCTCGGCCCGGGTGTCGAGCGCCGCGACCCGCAGGTTGTTGGTGAAGACGCGCTGCTGCGCCTCCGCCACCAGCAGCTTGCCGAGTTCGAAGGTGGTCGTGCCCACATCGAGCGCGGTGATCTGGCCCGCCGTCACCAGCCGCGCGGCGGCGCGGGCGATGCGGGCCTTGGCCTCGGCATTGCGCCGGAGGCGTTCGTCGAAGAAGGGCTCGGCGATGCGGGTCTCGGCCTCGGGCTCCGAGGCGATGGCGCCGCCATGGGTGCGCCGCAGGTCGCCGCGTTCCTCGAGCTCCGCGAGATCGCGGCGCACGGTCATCTCGGAGACCTTGAAGGTCTCGGCCAGATCGGCGGAGGACATGAAGCCGTTGTCGCGCACCATCTGCGAGATGCGGTCCTTGCGGACGCGCCCGATCAGCCTGCCGGGCCCCTTCGATGTGGCGGTGCTCATGCTGTGCTGGTCCCTTCCTCAGGTCATAAGGTGCGGCCCACGACCCGGTCCGGTCATAGTCGGATCAATACAAACAGAAAGCAACATTGAAAGGCACAAGCGGCCCCCTGGCGCCGGGTCAGGCGGGCGATGCCTGGCGGTGGAAGAACGGCTTCAGCGCCTCGTAGAGCGCCCGGAAATCGCGGTAGCCTGCGTCGTGCACGGCCTTTGCGACGGGGTCGGGTTCGAACAGCTCGCCATAGGCCACGAGCGTGGTGATCTCGGCCCAGTCGGCGGTGCCAGCGGCGACCGCCGCCACCCAGGCCGCGCCCGCGCAGGAGCCGTGGGCATTGCCCAGCACCTGCACCGGCCGCCCGGCCACGTCGGCCATGATCTGCATCCAGACCCGGCTGGCGCTGCCGCCGTCCGAGGCAAACAGCCGGCGCGGGTGGTGGCCGATCTCTTCGAGCACCTCGAGGTGGTGGCGGAAGGCATAGGCCACGGACTCGAGCAGCGCCCGCCAGAGATGGCCGCGCGTGTGGTTGAGCCCGAGCCCGGTGAAGGTGCCACGGGCGAGCGGGTCGTGGATCGGGGTCTTCTCGCCGAGAAGATAGGGCAGGCAGAGCAGCCCGTCACTGCCCGGTGGCACCGCACCCGCGAGCCGGTCGAGCGTGCGGTGGGGCTTTTCCGCGTCGGGTTCGGGGCCGGGCTCGGGGATCAGCAGGCCCGAGAACCAGTTGAGCGCCGAGCCGGTCGCCGCCATGCAGCCGTTGGGTGCGTAGAGCCCGGGTACGAGGTGGTAATCGAGGAACAGCCGCGGGTCGGCACGCACCGCGTCAGAGATCACGATGATGTCGCCCGCGCCGCCGAATTTCAGCAGCACGTCGCCGGGCGCGGTGAGCCCCGCCGCCAGCGCCGAGGCGATGTGATCCGCAGCCCCGCCGAAGACCGGCAGACCCTCGGGCAGGCCGGTCGCCGCGGCGGCCCCGGCAGTGACCGCGCCGATGACGTCGTGCGAGGCGTGTTTCGGCGGGATCGCCCCGGGCGGCAGATGCGCCAGCGCCACGAGATCCCCGGCGATGGCGTGGTCGGCGAGGTCGATGAACCCGGCCTCGAGCGCCCAGTTGTGCTCGACCCCGCGATGACCGGTGAGGCGCAGGTTGATGAAGTCGTAAGAACCGAAGACCGTGGCGATGCGGGCAAAGACCTCGGGCTCGTGGGTCTCGATCCAGCGCAGCTTCGCGGCCACCAGTTGCTGGTTGATGCCGTTGCCGGTCCGGGCAAGGAAGTCGGCCTCTGGCACCTCGGCGGCAAGCGCCCGCACTTCGGCGCCGCAGCGCCCGTCGCTCTGCTGGATCGAGGGGCGGAGCAGATGACCGTCGGCGTCGAGCAGCACCACCGCGGGCAGCATCCCGGTGACGCAGATGCCGCGCAGGCGGGCGCCCTCGGGCAGGGCCTGCATGACCTCGGCCAGCACCTC
>NZ_JAATOS010000314.1:0-4724 GCF_011806505.1 Salipiger sp. HF18
CACCCCACACTTAGCATGGCTCGGAGAGGGTCAGCCACGGCAGGACAAGGTTCTCTTACCAGACGAAGTGAAGAAATTTCTGGCCGGTGAAGTGATCATTGAGGAGAAACTTGATGGGGCAAACCTTGGAATTTCGCGAGGAGAGGATGGAGATATTTTATTGCAAAACAGAGGCTCTTATCTGTCGGAGCCATACAGAGGGCAGTTTAGCCGTCTCGCGCCGTGGCTTGGAGAACGGACGGAACCCTTAAGCAGAATTCTTACTCCGGAGAGAATATTATTTGGAGAATGGTGTACTGCAACCCACTCACTTTACTATAATCGTCTTCCTGACTGGTTTCTGTTGTTTGACGTATATTGTCGAAGCAGTCAGGGATTTTGGAGCACGGTGAGAAGGAATGCTTTGGCGCGCAAAATCGGTCTCACCACCGCGCCTCAAATCGCAAAAGGGCATTTCACGCTTAGCCAATTAACTGAACTGCTGCTCGATGAGTGCAGCCAATTCCGAGATGGCACGATCGAAGGGCTCGTGATCAGAAGCGAGGACGACTCCGTATGCTTCGCCCGTGCTAAATTAGTTAGACCCGACTTTTCGCAAGCCATACAAGAGCACTGGAAGTCTCGGCCACTCTCGTGGAACCGCGTATCCGCACCCTAGGTTCTTCCAGAGCCTCCCCGAAAAAACCTGGCACCATTTGATATATTTTCTGCGCAACTCCTCTAGCGCAGCGCCCGGATGCGGAAATGGCAAGCGATGCACGAACGGCAGCAGTGCGGAAGGCTCGGTTCAGCTTTGGGCGACAACCGTAAGCGCTTTGCAGGTTTCTGCAAAGTCAGCTTCTGCGCATTGCTGCCATTCGTGGCTTTCGCAGCGAATGGCAACTGTCCGCCCACATCATCGGATTAGCGCCCTAGAAAAAGGATGTGGTGATCTTCTGGTGAAGGTTCGCATATCTGCCCTTATGAGCCTGGTCGCCACCGAAAGACCTAATGAATGCGTTGCGATGCCTGCGTCTCGCTGGTGGACGCATGTAGAGTGCAAGCTGGAGGGGCTGACCAGGGGCGCCTCTACCGCCAAGTGTGCCCGGACCAGATCACTTCGCCAAGAATGCCGGCCTGCACGAACGCGATCTCGTTACCCGAGTAGTACTTCGGGCTGAACTGTTCAGTGTCTGGATTGTCGCTACGAGCAATGAGGATGCGCTCAGGAACCAGCTCTAGCCTGGCAAGGCAGAACCCGTCCTCTTGGGTCTGATATGCGTAGGCTTTGCCATTGCGTAGGACCGTTGCCTTCCGGTCGACCATCACCAGATCGCCATCGCAGATAGCCGGAGCCATGTTGGAGCTTAGAGCAGTGAACAGGATGCACTGTTCTGGTTTAAGACGCCCCCTCAGAAACCAATCATTCGGAAACGCGACGTGCTCATCGGCTTCGACCGCGAGATTCAGTAGGCCTTCGTCAGAGAGCAGCGCAGGGGAGTAGTGCGGTATCAGTGCGAAACGCTCTCGGTCCAGCTCGACGATCGTGGAGGGTTCTCGGGGAGGCCCGATGTAGAACTCAAGTCCCATAGCTTCGCAGATGGTTTGGGCCTTTTCGATGCTTGGGATTGCTCGCTTCTGGTCGTCGCGGACCACGCCTCTGAGGTAACCTCGGCTGAAGCCGAAGCGGTCCTCTGCTTGGTTTATGTTCTTTAGGCCAAGCTCCTGTATCCGAGCCTGTACCAGCGAAGCGAAATCCATAGGAGAAGTCCATAATGCAATGTTGGGACATTGCCTAACGACTTTTTGCTCTGCAAGTAGGATTTAGCCGAGCTATAAAAGTTGGCAAAAGCCTAAAGGTGAAGCGATGACAGATGAGCAGATCTTGGAGCTGGCGGAGGCGTACGCAGAGCGCCGCCAGATAAAGTTATCGACGTTAGGGGCTTATGCGGCTCGAGACGGCAAATTCTTCGAGCAACTCAAGGCTGGTCGTGAACTCCGCCGGCATACCCGGGCAAAGCTCGCCAAGTGGTTCGATCGCCACTGGTTTGAAGACCTTGAATGGCCTCAGGCAATCCCCAGGCCGACATCGGCTCCCGAGAGCGGGAGCCCGATGTGATGGCAGACTCTCAGGTCACCCTCTGCACAACGTACGCTGGGCTTAGCTCTCAGCCCACGCAGGACTCCTCCTCTCGGGGACGCCACGGATATCGTGATCGTGGAAGGCGGCGTCGATCTGCGGCGGCGCTGGAAGATGGTGGTCGAGCTGCGCAACATCCCCTTCGACCAGCAGCGCGACGTGCTGTTCTGGTTGCTCGACCGGGTGCCGAACTTCCGCAAGGGGGCGATGGATCGTGGCGGGAATGGCGCCTACCTCGCCGAGAAGGCGACCCAGCGTTACGGCTCGCGCATCGTCGAGGTGAGCTTCAGCCGTCAGTGGTACGAGCTGGAGATGCCACCCTATATCGAGGGCTTTGCCGATCGCACAGTGCTGCTGGCCCGGCACGAGGATGTGCTGCGCGACCACCAGGCGCTGCAATACGTCGACGGGATCATCCGGGTCCCGCGCAACTTCCGCTTCAAGGGCAGCGACGGGCTCGACCGTCACGGCGACAGCGCGATCGCCGGGGCGCTCGCCGACTTCGCCAGCCGCGAGCCCTGGGCGGAGTACGCCTACCGGCCTGTCGTGCAGACCCCGAGCGATCCCACAGGCGGCCCCGACGAAGACGAGGCCGCCCGTGGATGGTGGCGCCCGCCGCTGGGCGCCGGGCTGCGAGGAGGGATCTGATGTTCGCTTGTTATATGCATCCCCCAGTGCGGGGGCCGGAAGCTGCGCCAACAGCCTCCAACACGGGGCTCCTATCACAGCTCCCCGCCGACCTGAGAAGAATCAAGGTCGCCCCGCGACACCATGCTCGGGGGCGAGCGACAGAAGAGTCAAACACCGTGCCCATCAGGCCTGCAAAACCCATCGCGCCCTATCTCGGCGGCAAGAAGAACCTTGCCCGCCGCATCTGCCACGCCGATGATCACAAGACCTATGCCGAGCCCTTCGTGGGCATGGGCGGCGTCTTCCTGCGCCGGGCGCGCCCGGTCCGGGCGGAGTTCATCAACGACGCCAACCGCGAGATCTACAACCTGTTCCGCATCCTGCAGGAGCATTACGTCGCCTTCCTCGATCTGCTGAAGTTCCAGATCACGACGCAGGCGAACTTCTACCGCCTTGCTTCGGTCGATCCTGAGACCCTGACCGACCTCCAACGTGCGGCGCGCTTCCTTTATCTGCAGCGCTGCTCATTCGGCGGGCACGTGGCGAAGCGCAGCTTCGGCCTGTCGGCGGACCGGCCCGGGCGCTTCAACCTCACGACACTCGAGCCCGACCTCGAGGCGCTTCACGAACGTCTCTCGGGCGTCACCGTCATGACGCTGGACTTTGCACCGTTCATCTCGCGGATCGATCGCCACAGCGCCTTCTTCTATCTCGATCCGCCGTACTGGGGCTGCGAGACCGATTACGGTCGCGATAGCTTCGGTCGCGACCGTTTTGGTGAGATGTCGGAGCAGCTCCGCGAGATCGCGGGACGCTTCCTGCTCTCCATCAACGATGTGCCGGAGGTGCGCGAACTCTTCGCCTGGGCCCGGATCGTGCCGGTCGAGACCACCTACACCATCCAGTCGGTGGGCAATACCCGGAAAGCCAGTGAGCTTCTGATCGGCAACTTCGACTTCAGCGTGACTGGAAGGAGGTGAGACATGACACGGGGCCATCAACTTGTCGATCAATGGGGCCGCCCGGTGAAGCGCGCGGAGCTGAAGCGCGAACTCGCCGCGCCGACCGTGGGCGGCGTGCGCTCGCCGATCACCGGCTATCCGGGCGACGGGCTCACGCCCGACCGGCTCGCCATCATCCTGAGGGAGGCCGACCAGGGCGATCCGATCCGTTACCTCGAGCTCGCCGAGACGATCGAGGAGCGGGACCTGCACTATGCCGGCGTGCTCGGCACCCGGAAGCGCTCGGTCAGCCAGATCGAGATCACCGTCCAGGAAGGGGGCGAGAGCCAGCACGATCTCGAGATGGCGAAAATGGTCCGCGACTGGCTCGACCGCGACGAGCTGAGCGACGAGACCTTCGACATCCTCGACGCCATGGGCAAGGGCTACAGCTTCACCGAGATCGTTTGGGATACGTCATCGTTGCAGTGGCAGCCGGTGCGGCTGGAATACCGCGATCCCCGCTGGTTCAGCTTCCAGCGCCACGACTTGGCGACGCCGATGATGCTGGACGACAGCGGGCAGGAGATCGCGCTGCCCGCCTACAAGTTCATCTATGCCCGGATCAAGGCGAAGAGCGGGCTGGCCCTGCGCTCGGGGCTGGCGCGGCTCGCGACCTGGAACTGGATGTTCAAGGCCTACACCCAGCGCGACTGGGCGATCTTCACCCAGACCTACGGTCAGCCGATCCGGGTGGGCAAGTACGGGCCCGGCGCAGATCAGAAGGACCAGGACACGCTCTTCCGTGCCGTCGCCAACATCGGAGGCGACTGCGCGGCCATCATCCCCGACAGCATGATGATCGAGTTCATCGAGGCGAAGAGCATCGGCTCCTCGACCGATCACTACGAGCGGCGCTCCGACTGGCTCGACAAGCAGATGTCGAAGGCGGTGCTGGGGCAGACCGCCACGACGGATGCCGAGACCGGCGGGCTCGGATCGGGCAAGGAGCACCGGGAGGTGCAGCAGGACAT
>NZ_JAATOS010000315.1:0-4722 GCF_011806505.1 Salipiger sp. HF18
CCGTGGGCTTCTGCGTGGTGGTGGGCTTTCTCTGCCTGCCTCTTCACAAGCTCATCAACCGCGGCCGAGACGAGCGCCCGGACGTGTCCGAGCGGAGCTACGGCGAGATGCTGGTGGTGCGCGGCTTCGGCCCCATCGAGCTGCCCTCGATCACCATGCGCTCGGCGCAGATCACCGGCATCCTCGCACCGCTGATCGCGGTGTCGGTGGTGATGCAGCAGATCCTCTCAGTGCTGGGCGCGCAGGAGAGCATCACCGCCTTCGTGACCGGCATGGGCGGCTACTACCCGACGCTGTTTACCGCCATGGCCATCGTCTTCGTGGCGGGCATGGTGCTCGAGAGCCTGCCGGTGACCATCATCCTCGCCCCGATCCTCGCGCCCATCGCGGCCTCGATCGGCGTGGATCCGATTCAGTTCGCGGTGGTCTTCCTCGTCGGCGCGTCGATCGGCTTCATCACCCCGCCCTACGGCCTGAACCTCTCCTTTTCCTCTGTCTTCCCCCTCCTTCCCTCCTTCCGCCTGCTCCGCTATACCGTTCCCTACCTCGCCGCACTGATTACGGTGTGGTTGCTGGTGGCGCTGGTGCCCGAGCTTTCGACGGCACTGCTGCCGTAGACGTGGAAAGTGAAGGAAGGAACGCGATGGACGCCGGCAAGAGCGACACGATACCCACCAACCTGCGGCTGCTGACGGTGCTCGAAGAAGTCGCGCGCGCCGGTGTGCCGGTGACCCCCACCGCCGTCAACGACGTGCTGGGGCTGCCCAAGCCCACCATTCACCGGTTGTTCTCGACCCTCGAGGACGAAGGCTTCCTGCAGCGCGACATGGACGGGCGGACCTATTCGCCCGGCCCGCGCCTGCGGCAGCTCGCCGGCGGCATCATCTCGTCCCGCCGCATCCGCACCGCGCGGCAGGCGATTCTGCGCAAGCTCTCGGCGCAGGTGGGCGAGACCTGCAACATCGCCATGCCCGAGCGCAACGCGATGACCTACCTCGAACGGGTCGAGACCGAGTGGCCGCTGCGCATCCAGCTGCCCATCGGCACTTCGGTGCCGTTCTACTGCACCGCCTCGGGCAAGATGTACCTGAGCTCGCTGGCGTCGAACCACCTCGAGCGCTACCTCGACGCCACCGATCTCGTGGCCCATACGCCGAACACGCTGACCACCCCCGAGGCGATCCTGCGCGAGCTCGAGGAGGTGCGGAGCAACGGCTACGCGCTCGACCGCGAGGAATTCATGGTCGACATGATCGCGCTGGCGGTGCCCATCGCCGACGTCAACGGGCGGCTGATGGCGACGCTGTCGTTCCACGCGCCGACCCAGCGCTTCGACATCGACCATGCGCTCGAGTTCCTCGCCCCCCTGCGCGCCGCCGCCGACGACCTGTCGAAGCTGCTGGCGGGCGAGGACGAGCCCGTCTGAACGCAAAGGGCCGGCGCCCGCGCGCCGACCCCTATTCCATCGCGGGGACCTCAGGCGAAGCTCAGGTCGTCCACGATGTCCTGCCGGTCGGCCATGTTCTCGACCACCACGACGAGCCCGGAACCGAAGTCGAACACCGTGTCGCCCGAGGTATCGACGGCGAAGGTGTTCACCACCTCCTGCGCCGTGAGCCCCCCACCCCAAATCGCCTGCTCGAGCCGCAGCGTGTCGATGTCGTCCTGGAAATCCAGGATGGTGTCGGTCTCGGAGGTCAGCCCGAAGATGAAGGTGTCGAACCCGGTGCCGCCGTTCAGGATGTCATCGCCGGCATTGCCGCGGATCAGGTCGCTGCCGGTACCGCCGTCGATGGTGTCGTCCCCTCCCGCACCCGCAAGCACGTCGTTGCCGGCATCGCCCACGATGATGTCGCGCACGCTCGACGAGGACGGGTCCGCGCCGGAATAGCCGGTGATCGTATCGTTGCCGCCCCCGCCGCGCAGGCTCTGGAAATTGCCGCCGCCGATGATCCGGTCGTTGCCCGCGCCGCCCTCGATGGTGGCGGCGTTGACGTTGTTGGCGGCGATGGTGTCGTCGAAGTCCGACCCCACGACGCGCTCGAACCCTTCGAGGATGTCGCCCGCAGCATGGCCACCGCTGTTGCTGGCGCTGTTGAGCAGCACGTTCACCCCGGCGTCCGAGTTGGCGTAGGTCACCGTGTCCTTGCCGTTGTTCCCGACGAGGCTGTCCTCTTTCGCATTGCCCGCGATGATGTCGTTGCCGAAGCCGCCGATGATCGTGTCCGCGCCCGCAGAGCCCGCAAGGATGTCATTGCCGAAGCCGCCGTCGATGACGTCTCCGATGCCGGACTGATTGATGTTCGGCCCACCGTAGCCGGTGATGGTGTCGTTGCCGGCCTCGCCCCGCAGAACCTGAGCATTCATGCCGCCATAGAGCCGGTCGTTCCCGTCCCCGCCCTCCAGCGTCGTGCCGGCAAGGTCCATGGCGCGCATCACGTCGTTGAAGTCCGATCCCACGACGCGCTCGAAGTTGGTGATGATGTCGCCCTCAGCGTCGCCACCGGTGTTGTTCGAGGACCCGAGCCGGATGTTCACCGCGGCGCCCGAGGCGGCGTAGGTAAGCGTGTCGCGGCCCGCCCCACCGTCCATGTCGTCGGCGCCGATGCCGCCCGCGACGATGTCGTTCCCCAACCCGGCGTCGATGCTGTCATTGCCCGTCCCGCCGCTGATGGTGTCGTGGCCACGCCGCCCGAAGATGGTGTCGTTGCCCGCGAGCCCGACCAGGACGTTGGCGATGGCGTTGCCGCTGAGCGTGTCGCCCGCGGCGCCGCCGGTGGCGTTCTCGATCACCGTACCGTTGGCGATGGTGAACCCGCCCGCGATTCCGTCGATGGCCGAGGCGAAGCCGCCGCCGCCCGCCTCGAAGAGCAGGGAGGCGGCGCGCAGGTCGATGGTGGCCGCGGTGTTGCTGTCGTTGACGATGGTGTCGGTGCCGCCGACGTCGTAGATCGCCAGCCAGTACGAGGTGTCGTCATCGAGCGTGTAGACCGTGTTGCCGCTGCCGGTGTTGGGATTGGCACCGTATTTCTGCTGCAGCAGCGCGATATCGAAGGCCATGAACGAGCCCATCGAACCGGAATTGGTGTCCGGCGCCGGGGTGCCGACCGGCCCCTCCACGAAGCTCGAGTTGTAGGACATCACCGTGAAGATGCCCTGGTTCAGCGAGAAGGTGCCGGTGTCCGACGACCCGTCCACCCCGGTCATCACCTCGGAGGTGCCGCCGGTGTCGTGCGGATGCGCCAGCCCCAGCCCGTGGCCGAGCTCGTGGATCACCGTGAAAAAGCCGTCGCCGCCCAGATCGAGCGAGCCGCCGGCGCTGCGGTCCCAGTTGTTGCCGTTGAAGACACCCACCCCCGGGTTGGGCTCACCCGGCGGGTTCATGTAGCCGTAGAGGTTGCTCGGCAGCTCGTTGGTGTCGAGCACGAAGGTGAAGTCCGCCGCTGCCGCCGAGTTGACCTCGGTGAAGGTCAGGTTGGTGTAGGTCGCGATCATCGCGAAGGCGGCCTCGAACCGCGCCATCTCGTAGGCGTTGTAGCCCTCCGAGGTCACACCGTCCGCGGTGACGCCGTTGGGCGCGAAATAGTAGGTCACCTCGTTGTCGGGAAGCTGGGTGCCCCAGTCGATGGCGTCGAGCGGATCGGGGGGCGGCGCCACCGCGGTCTCGAGCGTGTAGCTGCCGCTGCCATCGTCCGACCAGGAGGCGACCTCGATGTAATAGGTCTCGGTGCTCTCGACCGCGAGGGTCAGGAAGGAGTCGAGCCCCTCGCCGAAATCGTCGTTGTAATCGACGAGCGCGCCCGTGCTGTCGTAGATCCGCAGGTAGGGATCCGAGAGCGACCCGCCGGTCAAGGTGAAACTGACGAGATCGCCTTCCACGAGATCGATGGCGATCCAGTCGCGTTCGCCCGTCGGGCTCAGCGTGCCCTGAAAGCTGTCGCCGACGACGATCTCGTACGGGGTGGTGTCATTTTCCGGGGCATCCGTGGTCTCGGTCACAACGGCCATGTTCAACGTCCTGATCTAATGAAATTTTCCCCTAGGGCTGCGCCCGAAGGACCTGTCTGAAAGCGTTTGTTTCCAATCGAAGGCCGATACCGGCCGGACACTCTTCAAAGGGCTGCGAGCCGAAAACACGGCATTGAACCTTCCTCGAACACAATCGCTACCAAACTCATGAGTGGCTCAGGGCCCGACACGGGCCGTAAGCTCACTTTGAAGGCCATACGTCGAAAAGCAACGAAAATTTCAACCTAAGGTAAGGTTAACG
The DNA here is from genome assembly GCF_011806505.1 of Salipiger sp. HF18. Taxonomy (NCBI): domain Bacteria; kingdom Pseudomonadati; phylum Pseudomonadota; class Alphaproteobacteria; order Rhodobacterales; family Roseobacteraceae; genus Salipiger; species Salipiger sp. HF18. Next base: position 4,271 of record NZ_JAATOS010000315.1, read on the forward strand.
CCTGACCGAAATGTCGCGTGCCGGCGCCTGCAGCGACGTTGCCGCCGTACCGGACAGCAACAGACCCAGACACAGCCCCGAGACGGGCGAACGCGGCCCGTGATCTTCGCCTGCGACGGGATTGCGCCTTGACCATCCCGGCATTCGCTGAAACCTGTAGCCCGTCCCGGCCCAAATCGGGAGACTCGGAGTCATGCCACTTTCACCGGACCAACCCGGGCGGGTCGCGGCCATCCGCGGCGCCGTCGTAGACATCGCCTTCACCGACGGCGCCCTGCCCGCGATCAACGACGCGCTGGCGCTCGAGCCCCCCGGCCTGCCGCCGGTGCTGGTCGAGGTGCAGGCCCATCTCGACACCGCCACCGTGCGCGCCATCGCGCTGCAGGCCACCACCGGGCTGCGCCGCGGCATCCCCGCCCGCCCGCTCGGCGGCCCGCTGACAGCGCCGGTGG
>NZ_JAATOS010000316.1:0-4690 GCF_011806505.1 Salipiger sp. HF18
AGGTGCGGCCGAAAACGGCGCGGATCTCGCCCTCGGCGGGGGCGACCCAGAACCGCGTCGCGTTGCGATGCTCGCTGCCGGAAAGCCCGTGGGCGGCAAGGTTGCTGCGCAGGAACATCGAGCTTTCGGCATGGCGCGCGAGGAAGGCGTCGATGGCGGGCGCCTCGCCGGGCCGGGCGGGGCGGATCATGCCCAGTCCCCGCAGGCGACCTGCCAGAGCGTGATCGCGGCCACGGCGGCGGTGTCGGCGCGCAGGATGCGCGGCCCGAGCGCGATGACGCGGGTCTCGTCCATGGCGCCGAGCCGGGCGCGCTCGGCGTCGGCGAATCCGCCCTCGGGGCCGATCAGCACCGCGGCGGGTGCCGGGGCGGCGTCGAGCGCCGCGGCACGGCTTCCGGCCTCGGCCTCGTCGCAGAACAGCAGCGCCCGGCCCGTGGGCCAGTCGGCGAGCAGCCGGTCGAGCCGCGCAAGCTCGGCCACCTCGGGCACGAAGAGCGCGCCGCATTGCTCGGCCGCCTCGACCGCGTGGGCCTGAAGCCGGTCCTGCCGGATCCGCTCGGAATTGGTGAACTGGGTTTGCACCGGCAACAGGCGCCGCACCCCGAGCTCCACCGCCTTTTCGACGATGAAATCGGTGCGCGCCTTCTTGATCGGCGCGAACAGCAGCCAGAGGTCGGGCGGCATCTGCTGCGACCGCGTCTGCGTGTCGCAGACGGCCTCGCCGCCGCGTTTGCCGGCCTCGGTGACCTCGCACAGCCACTCGCCATCGCGTCCATTGAAGAGCAGAATGGGGGCGCCGGCACCGAGCCGCATCACGGAAAAGAGATAGTGGGCCTGCTCCCGGGTCAGAGGGACAGGTTGTCCCGCGCCCAGCGGGTGATCTACAAACAGGCGAACTTTCGCAGTCATGAGGCGCACCATATGAGCCAACCGGGAACAACGCCAGAGGCAGAGGGACAGGTCTCGGACGCGGTCCGCGGCAACTGGGTCGACCACTACGCACCGGCCTGGACGCGCCCCTACCTGCGCCTGTCGCGCGCCGACCGTCCGATCGGAACATGGCTGCTGCTGCTGCCCTGCTGGTGGGGGCTGCTGCTCGCCATGGTGTCTGACGGGCAGGCCCGCTGGTTCGACCTCTGGATCTTCCTCGGCTGCGGCATCGGCGCCTTCCTGATGCGCGGCGCGGGCTGCACCTGGAACGACATCACCGACCGCGACTTCGACGGCTCGGTGGCGCGGACCGCGTCGCGGCCGATCCCCTCGGGGCAAGTGAGCGCCAGGCAGGCGCTGGCCTGGGCGGTGATCCAGTCGCTGGTATCGTTCGGCATCCTCGTGACCTTCCCGCCCATGGCGATCCTGCTCGGCGTGGTCTCGCTGCTGCCGGTGGCGGTCTACCCCTTCGCCAAGCGATTCACCTGGTGGCCACAGGTCTTCCTAGGCATCGCCTTCAACTGGGGTGCGCTGCTGGCCTGGACGGCGCACACCGGCAGCCTCGGGCTGCCCGCGGTGCTGTTGTATCTCTCGGGCATGGCCTGGACGCTGTTCTACGACACGATCTACGCCCACCAGGACAAGGAGGACGACGCGCTCATCGGGGTGAAGTCCACCGCGCGCCTGTTCGGCGACGCGGCGACGCCCAAGTGGCTGGCGGGCTTCCTGGGGATCGCGGTGGCGCTGATGGGGCTCGCGATCGTGGCGGCGGCGCCGCGCGGCGAGATCCTCGCGCTGGTGGTGCTGATCGCCGGGCCCTGGGCCTTTGGCTGGCACATGATGTGGCAGATGCGGCGGCTCGACGTGAACGACAACGACCGGCTGCTCATGCTCTTCCGGTCCAACCGCGACGCCGGCATGCTGCCTGTGCTGTTTTTCGCCGCTGCTCTGCTCGCCTGATTGCGCAGGTCAAGACTGCCGCGTATCAGGTTCCGGATAAACGACAAAGGGAACTCCCGGCCTATGCGCCTGTCCAAGATCGCCATTCCCGCCACCGCTCTGATCGCCGCCGCGATGCTCTGTATCCTCGCCGCCGTGGTCGCCCTGAACATGGTCGAGGAAAGCTCCCGGACCTCGGTGAAGGACGCGCTGTCGCAGGGGGAGCTGGACTGGGCCGAGGTCGACGTGAACGGCCTGCAGGTCTTCCTGATCGGCGAGGCGCCGGACGAGGCACAGCGATTCCGGGCGGTGACGCTGGCGGGGAAAGCGGTGGATTCGGCGCGGGTCATCGACCAGATGCTGGTGGCCGAGGCCGCCGACATCCAGCCGCCGCAGTTCTCGGTCGAGATCCTGCGCAACGACGACGGCATCTCGGTGATCGGCCTGCTGCCCGACACCGCCGACCGCGAGGACATGATCGAGCGCTTCAATGCCATCGCCGGCAGCAACGGCGAGGTGTCGGACCTGCTCGAGGTCGCCGATTTCCCCGCACCCGACGGCTGGAACGAGGCGATGACCTTCGCGCTGCGCTCGCTGCGGGACCTGCCGCGTTCGAAGGTGTCGATCAGCGCCGGCGCCGTGGCGATCAAGGCGATGACCGACAGCGAGGATGCCAAGCGCCGCCTGCGCACCGAGTTCGAGCGGCGCCGCCCGGACGGGCTTGAGCTGACGCTGGATCTCTCGGCGCCGCGCCCGGTGATCACGCCCTTCACACTGCGCTTCCTGATCGACGAGCAGGGCGCCCATTTCGACGCCTGCTCGGCCGATACCGAGGCGGCGCGCGACCGAATCCTCGACGCCGCCCGCGCGGCCGGGGTCTCGGCCGCGGCGAGCTGCCGGCTGGGGCTCGGCGTGCCGACGCGGCGCTGGGCGGACGCGGCCGTGCTCGCGATCAAGGCGGTGCAGGAACTGGGCGGCGGTTCGGTCACCTTCTCGAACGCCGACGTGGCGCTGCTGGCGCCTGAGGGCACCGAGCAGGGGCTCTTCGACCGGGTCGTGGGCGAGCTGGAAAGCGCGCTGCCCGAGGTCTTCGCGCTGAAAGCCGTGTTGCCCGAGATCCCCGAGGCCAGCGACCAGGGCCCGCCCGAGTTCACCGCGACGCTGAGCCCCGAGGGCTCGGTCCAGCTGCGCGGCCGGGTGCATTCCGAGATCGCGCGCCAGACCGCGGACAGTTTCGCACGGGCGCGCTTCGGTTCGGACGCGGTCTACACCGCCGCACGGGTCGATCCAGACCTGCCGGCGAACTGGTCGGCGCGGGTGCTGGCCGGGCTCGAGGCTCTGGGCGAGCTCTCGAACGGCGTGGTGCGGGTGACGCCGGACATGGTCACCGTGTCGGGCAACACCGGCAGCACCGATGCCAATGCCGAGATCTCGGGGCTGCTTGCGGACAAGCTGGGGCAGGGCGCTGAGTTCGAGATCAACGTGCTCTACCAGGAGAAGCTGGACCCGACGCTGGGCATCCCGACGCCGGACGAGTGCGAGGCACAGATCGTCGAGATCGTCGGCGACCGGAAGATCAACTTCGAGCCGGGCTCGGCCAATCTCGACGCCTCGGCCAAGGACGTGATGGACGACATCGCCGAGCTGCTGAAGCTCTGCGGGGACATCCCGCTCGAGATCCAGGGCCACACCGACAGCCAGGGCCGCGAGAGCATGAACCAGCAGCTGAGCCAGGACCGGGCGCAGGCGGTGCTTGATGCGCTGCGCAACCGCCGTGTGCTGACCGCCTCCTACCGGGTGCGCGGATATGGCGAGGAGCAGCCCATCGCCGACAACAAAACCGAAGAGGGCCGCGAGGCCAACCGCCGGATCGAGTTCAGGCTGATCCGCCCGGAACCCACGGAAGAAGTGAAGACGACGCTGGAAGAGCTTGAAGAAGGCGCCCAAGACGGCGATACCGAGGCCGCACAGGAAGGTGACGGGGATGCCGACGCCTCCGATGCGGAAGACGGTGCAGAAGGGGCAACGGAATGAACCGGACCGAATTCGTGATCGCCACGGCGATCATCCTGTTCGTGGCCTTCTGCATGGGCTGGTTCGCCAACTGGCTCGTGCATCGCTTCAAGCGGATCAGCCAGGCGGACGTGGACCAGCTCGAGCGCATGAGCCAGGAGCTGCACGAGGCCGAGGAGACCCGCGACCAGGCGATCACCTACCTGCAGCAGCGCGAGGCGGAACTGACCAACCAGCTTGCCCAGACCGAGGCGGAGCTGTCGGCGGCCATGGATGGGCTGCGCGAGGCGCGGCGCGAGGCCGAGGAGCTGCGCGCCTGGATCGAGCGCAGCCAGGGCGGCGCGGCCTGAGCCTGAGCCCCTTGTTCCCGCAGATCGTGGGGGCGCGTGACCTTCCTTCAAGGAGCCGCTGACGCGGCACAGGCAAGCCTCCCTTCGCCTCCGGCGCCGGTCGGCCGTTGGTGCCCGTGGCATTGTGCCGGTTTGCCTGACGGGCGTTGCTCGGCGTGGCGTCGACCGGTGCCGGTGCCTGGGCCGGTGCCGTGGCTTTCCATTTCCCCGCGTCGCCCGTAAGAGGCAAGGGAAAGGAAGGTGCTTCATGTCCCATGTCACGCTCGTACGTCACGGCCAGGCCAATACCGAGGCGCGAGACGAGCTTTCCTATGACCGGCTGAGCGAACTCGGGCATCAGCAGGCGCGCTGGCTCGGCGAGCACATGCGTGCCACCGGCGAGGTCTTTGCCCGCGCCTATTGCGGCACGTTGAGGCGGCATCGCGAGACCTTTGCCGGGATGGACACCGGGCTCGAGC
>NZ_JAATOS010000317.1:0-4661 GCF_011806505.1 Salipiger sp. HF18
GCAAACCGCGCTACCAGGCCATCGCCGATGCCATCGCGGGGGACATCCGCAGCGGCAAGCTGGCGGACGGCATGCGCCTGCCGCCGCAGCGGCGGCTCGCGGCGGCGCTGGGCATCGACTTCACCACCGTCTCGCGCGCCTATGCCGAGGCGCAGGCGCGGGGCCATGTCGAAAGCCACGTCGGGCGCGGCACCTTCGTGAAGGGGCGGGTGGTCAGCGACCGCCCCGACCCGTCGCGCAGCAACGAGGCCGACCTGTCGATGAACATGCCGCCCGAGCCACAGGACCCCGAGCTGCGCCGGCGCATGCAGGAGGGGCTGGGTTACGTCTCGGCCAACCTCATCGACCTGCTGCGCTACCAGTCGGCCACCGGCTCCGAGCGCGACCGCGTCGCGGCGTCGAGCTGGCTCAGCATGCGCGGCATGGTGCCCGCGCTCGAGCGGGTGGCGGTGACGCCCGGCGCCCATGCCACCATGGCGGCGATTCTCGCGCTCATCACCCGCCCCGGCGACACCGTGCTCTGCGAGGCGATCACCTATCCCGGCTTCCGCAACGTGGCGGGGCGGTTCCGGCTGAACCTCATAGGCATCGAGATGGACGGGAGCGGCATCCTCCCCGAGGCGCTGGACGCGGCGATTCGCGAACACGGGCCCAAGGCGCTGTACCTCAACCCGACGCTGCAGAACCCCACGACGCTCACCATCCCCGAGGCGCGGCGCCTCGAGATCGCAGCGGTGCTGCGGCGGCACGAGCTCATGCTGATCGAGGATGACGCCTATGGCTTCATCCCCGCCAAGGCGCCGGCACCCATCGCGCTCTCGGCCCCCGACCTGACCTGGCACATCGGCGGGCTCGCCAAGTGCATCGGGGCAGGGCTGCGGCTGGCCTTCACCATCGCCCCGACGCCGCGCTGCGCCTATCACCTCGTGCAGTCGATCCGGGCGCTGTCGGTGATGCCCTCGCCTCTGTCGATGGCGCTGGTCACGCAATGGATCGAGGACGGCACCGCCGACGGCATCCGCCGCTTCATCCGCGCCGAGAGCGCCGCCCGGCAGGCCATCGCCGCCGAGGTGCTGACCCACGTGCGCTACCGCGCCGCCGAAAACGCCTTCAATCTGTGGCTCGATCTGCCCGAGGGCGTCGGTCGCGCCGACGTGGTCGCGCGCATGGCGCGGCGGCAGCTCGGGCTCATGCCCTCGGACGCCTTCACCGTGCTGGGGAGCCCGGGCGAGCAGCTTCGGGTCTGTCTTGGCGGGCCGACCACGCGCGAGGCGCTGCGCGAGAACCTGCATTTCCTGGCCAACGCGCTGGCACCGCACAGCTTCATGGGCTGACGGCGCCGGGTCCCCGCCAAGCAAACGCACACGCGAAAAGTGTAAATCGAAAATATAGGCGCACTCGCATAGGTAATGTGAGCGCAACCGCGGGTGAATGTGGTAAGGTCATCCCACTAGGGCGGTCTCGAATCGACCGGAACATCCTGACTGTTCAGGCCGCGCCCGTTTCGCGATCTCGAGACCCTGTCCAGGAGGCTTCGTGGGGCCGTGTCGGTCGAAGGCCGGTCCCGAATTCTTCCTGTTGAAACATGGATCTGCCGCGAGACGCGCCGATCTCGGAGATTTTTCCGACAGCGCCCCGCGGCAGCGGTCACGAGTGATGTGCCGCGCCGCTTTCCGGTGTTCCGGCCCGACTGATTCCGGTCGGTCGTCGCGAATGCCGACCCCGGACCGGTCCGCAGCGCACTGCATGGATATTTCAGCGCAAAGCGATTGAAAGGACCACGTGATGACCGTCGATTTCACCGGGACCTGGGCGTACCGAAGCCTCGTCAACTCTCCCGACCTGTCTCTGCCATTCAATGACCTCGCCTTCGGGGCGGGCACGCTCGAGCTGACCGAACCCGCCGCCTGCGACATCGGCGGCACGCTTGGCGGCCCCGGCTGGTCGCTGGTGCTCAGCGGCACCGCGACGCCGGGCGAGCCGCCGCGGCTGCGCTGGCAGGGGCGGGGCACCATCGGCGGCGAGCTCTGGGTCTACGACTACCTCGGCTACCTGGTGCCGCACTGGGAAAACGGCGTCGGCCAGATCGACACCATCGTCGGCAGCATCGTCCGCAGCGTGCCGCATTCCGACGGCCAGGCCGAGGCCGGCGTCACCGCCACCTTCTTTGCCGTGCGCGCCTGACGCGCGGCCCCGCAACCGACCAGCAGAAGGATCCGTGTCATGTCCCAACTCAGAACCCGACAGAACGTCTACAAGCTCGGCAGCGCCTGGGCCGATCCGATCCTGTGGTATGCGCGCGGGGTACAGAAGCTGAAGGAGCGGCCGCTGGCCGACCGCACCAGCTGGACCTTCTACGGCGGGATCCACGGCATCTTCCGTGCGCTCTGGGATTTCTACGGCATCACCGACCCCAACGAGCCCGGGCCAAGCCAGGCCGACACCGACACCTTCATCGACCAGTGCCAGCACCAGAGCTTCTTCTTCCTGCCTTGGCACCGGGGCTACCTGATTGCGATCGAGACGCTGATCCGGTCCGAGATCGAGGCTCTGGGCGGCCCGCACGAGAGCTGGGCGCTGCCCTACTGGAATTACTTCGGCGACGGCCAGAACGCGCTGCCGCCCGAGTTCCGCAGCCCGGACTGGCCGGACGGCACCGGGGACAACCCGCTCTTCGTGGTTCAGCGCTGGGGGCCGATGGGCGGCACGCAGCCCTTCGACATCGCCTCGCGGACCAACCTAGATCCGCTGGGGGACCCGGTCTTCACTGGCCCGGGCGGCGGGGTGAGCACAGGTTTCGGCGGCCCCGCCACCGGCTTCAACTGGCAGGGCGGCAGCAGCGGCGGGCTCGAGATGAACCCGCACAACATCGTCCACGGGCTCGTGGGCGGGGGCAGCCCCACCGACACCTTCAGCGACGGCACGCCGCTGCCGGGGCTGATGTCGACGCCTACGGCCGCGGCGCTCGACCCGATCTTCTACCTGCACCACTGCAACATCGACCGGCTCTGGCAGAGCTGGAACGTCTTCCCGGCCGGCAAGCCCTCGGCGGCGCCGACCGACTGGCAGAACCCCAACAACCTCGACTGGCTGCAGGGGCCGGCGCGCAGCGGCGAGCGGCGTTTCGTGATGCCGCAGCCCGATGGCTCGGAATGGGTCTATACGCCCACCGAGATGCAGAAGATCGACGCCTTGGGCTATGAATACGATGACCTGACCCCGGGCGCCGCGGTGCAGGGCATGGACATGGCGGCACGGCGCGCCGTTCTCGGCATTGCCGCCGCCGCAAGAGGAGGGCCCGCCGTGGCAGCCAGCAGTTCCGAGATGATGGGCGCAAGCGACAAGGGCCTCGCGCTCTCCGGCAGCGGTGCCACGCGCACCACGGTGCGCACCGATGCGGCGGTGCGCGGGCGGGTCAGCAACAGCCTTGCCGGGCGCGCCGCCACCGCGCCGGACCGGGTGTTCCTGAACCTCGAGAACATCACCGGGCTCTACGACGCGGTGATCTTCGAGGTCTATGTCGGGCTCGCCGCGGATGCGGATGACGCGACCCGGCAGGCGCATCTGGCGGGCAACGTCTCGCTTTTCGGGGTGCGGCAGGCATCCGACATGGCGGGCAGGCACTCGGGCGGCGGCATCAACGCCACGCTCGAGATCACCGGCATCGTCGACAAGCTGCACCTCGCGGGCAATTTCAACGTCGACGAGCTGTCGGTCGAGATCGTGCCCATGGACGAGATCCCCGAGGCGGCGCAGATCCTCATCGGCCGCATCAGCCTCTACCGGCAGTTCGAGTGAGGCGCTTGGTCCCACCTACGGGGCGCGAGCTGGGGCGGGTCGCCGCCCCGCTGGCGCTGCTGGCCGTGCCCGCGTGGCTGTTGCTGGCGCTGGGAAGCGGCGGCATCGCAGTGCCCGAGCTCTGCTCCTCGGCGCTGCTCTGGTCGGTGCCCTCGGTCGAGGGTCTGCGCTATGCCTTCACCTTCGTCTCGCCGCAGGCGCTCGCTTTGGGCTGGGTGCTGATGGTGGCGGCGATGATGCTGCCGACGCTTACGGGCACGCTGGGATACGTGAGGGCGCGCAGCCTCGGGCGGTTCCGGGCGCGGCTCGTGGCGCTGGTGATCGCCGGCTATCTCGCGGTCTGGCTGGCGGCGGGGCCTGTCATGCTGGGCCTTGCGCTGGCGCTGCATCTGGCTGCGCCGGGCGACGGGCAGGTGTTCATCGCGGCGCTGGCCGTCGCCGTCCTGTGGCAGGTCTCGCCGTGGAAGCAGGCGGCGCTCAACCGCTGCCACCGGCGCCCGGCCATTGCCGCGTTTGCACCGCAGGCCCATGGCGATGCGCTGCGACTCGGGCTGGGCGCGGGGCTCTGGTGCGTGCAGAGCTGCTGGGCGCTGATGCTGGCGAGCCTCCTGGCGCCGGGCTGGCACTTCGCCGCGATGGCTGTGGTGGCGCTCTTCGTCTGGGCCGAGCGGCTCGAGCCGCCCCGGCCCGCCGCATGGCGCCTGCGCGCGCCGCTTCGGGCGTGGCGGCTGGCGAGCTTCCGCCTCGCCTCACCGCGACACTGACCAAGGCTCAGAGACATCAGCCCGCGAGGATCTCGCGGATCTTCTCGATCTCTTCCGTGGCGGGCCCGAGCAGCTCCTCGGCGGTGCGGCACTCCGCGC
>NZ_JAATOS010000318.1:0-4610 GCF_011806505.1 Salipiger sp. HF18
GTAGGCCTGCATGATCAGGGCACGCTTGGACCAGTCCGAGTAGGGATAGAGCCGCTCGACCTCACCGAAGTAATACGCCGCCCGCTCGCCATCATTGCGGTCGAGTTCGTACTCTCCGCGCTCAAAGATCTGCTCTGCGCTGAAGGTCTCTAGAGGAATGTTCCCCTTGGCGTAGCCATCGCGCTCCTGCGCGGTGCACCCGGCCAGAATAATGGCGGAAAAAGCCAATCCGATCACAAGTTTGCGCGATCTGCCGCCTGCCATGCCCGACACCCTCGTGTTTCTTCGACCGAACCGATGACCGGTCCTTGGGCCAAGGTCCTAGCACAGAAAATTCCGGGGCAAAACGCCTTAACGGCGTTTTGCTGCCGACATCACGTTCAGGCGACGGCGGGGATTTCGTCGCGCTCCACCCCGGCCCCGGGAAGCCGCGCGGAGAGCTCGTCATCGCAGGCCACGAGCCGGTAGGCATCGGGATTCGCGAAGAGTTCGTGCAGGAGCATGTTGGTGATGCCGTGACCGGCCTTGTGCCCCTCGTAATGGCCGATGATCGGCGCGCCGGCAGTGAAGAGATCGCCGAGCGCATCGAGCATCTTGTGGCGCACCGCCTCGTCCGAGTGGCGCAGGCCGCCCGGCGAGAGGACCTTGTCGCCATCGACCACGACGGCGTTCTCATAGGTGCCGCCGAGCGCGAGGCCGTTGGCCTGCATCGCGTCCACGTCCGCCTGGCGGCAGAAGGTGCGGCTGTCGCAGAGCTCGCGCACGAAGGTGCCGTTGGCGAGGCTCAGGCTCTTGTCCTGGGTGCCGATGGCGGCATCGGCGAAGTCGATGTGGAAGTCCATCGTCAGCCCCTCGTCCGGACGGGCCGGCGACAGGCGGGCCCAGCCCTTGGCGGTGTAGACGGCGACCGGCTCGAGGATCTCGATGGCGTGCACCGGGGCGCGCAGGGCGCGGACGCCGCGCGCCATGATGCCGCGCACGAAGGGGGCGGCGGAGCCGTCGAGGATCGGAACCTCCGGGCCGTCGATCTCGATCAGCGCGTTGTGAACGCCGCAGCCCGCAAGCGCCGCCATGACGTGCTCGATGGTCGAGATCGCGACACCTGCCTGATTGACGATACGGGTGCACAGCGGGGTCACCTCGACGGAGTCCCAGCGCGCCGGCACCAGCGCATCGCCCAGAAGAATGTCGGTGCGCTTGAACCAGATCCCGTGCTCGGCCATGGCCGGGCGGATCGTCATGCGGGCCGGCCGGCCCGAATGCAGGCCGACGCCCTGGAAGGTCACTGCGGAGCGGATGGTGGTTTGCACGTTACTTACCTCGATCTCGGAGCCATCATAGCAGTCGGGGCTCCTTCGAGGGTGGAGATATAGACGCCCCCCCGTCATCACAAATCAAGTATTGCAACCACTTGAAACATCGCAGGATGCGCATGCGCGGAACCGTGCGCACCCCCGGGACCCTCAAGCCAAGCCATTGCCATCAAAAAGAAAAACGCCCCCTGTTCCGGGGGCGTTCTGGCTCCGTGGGCTCACGGAATTTATCGGTCTGCGAATGATTTTCGCTCAGTTTGCCTGGCGACGCAGGAAGGCCGGGATCTCGATCCGGTCCTGCTCGTGGGCTTCTTCCTCGTCATGCACGGGCGCCGGCTGGTGCGCCTGCATCGGCGGCTGCTGGCGACGCGGGGCCGGCGCGGCGGCCTGCTCGTGGCCGTGGCCGGTCATGCGGTTGATCAGGGAGTTGATCCCGAAACGCGGCTTGTCGGCTTCGGCCGGACGCTGCACGGCCGGCTGCTGCGCCGGCTGGACCGCCGGACGGGCCGGGGCGCCGCCGGGCTGCTGGCGGTTGCGCGCGGCTGCGGCGTGCAGGCGGGCCATGGTCTCGGCCGAGGGCTGCCCCGGAGCGGGCGCGCGCGGTGCCACGAAGGCCTCGGGCTGCACGTCAAGCGCATCGGGTTGCGGCTGGAACTGCGCCACCTGCGGGCGGTAGGCCGGCGGCGGCAGGCCGTCGTCCGCAACCGCAGGAAGCTCGTCCTCGTAGGCGGTTTCCATCGGCTGCTCTGCGGCGGCGGGCTCGGCGTCCAGCGTCTCGAACAGCGAGGGCTCCTCGTCCTCGTACTCCGGCTCGGGCGCGCGCGCGGCAACGGCGGGCTTCTGCACCGGCGCGGCGGCGACCGGCGCCTCCTCGATGTGCTGCTGCTTCAGCGGCTCGGCGAGCTTGCGGCGCGGCACCGGTACATCCTGGTGCGCGGCGGTGGCGTCGATGCCGGTGGCGACGACGGACACGCGCATCATGCCTTCCATGGTGTCGTCGAGGGTCGAGCCCACGATGATGTTGGCGTCGGCGTCCACTTCCTCGCGGATGCGGTTGGCCGCCTCGTCGAGTTCGAACAGGGTAAGGTCGTGACCGCCGGTGATGTTGATGAGAACACCCTTCGCGCCCTTGAGCGAGATCTCGTCGAGCAGCGGGTTGGCGATGGCCTTCTCGGCGGCCTGGATGGCGCGCTCTTCGCCCTCGGCCTCGCCGGTGCCCATCATCGCCTTGCCCATCTCGTCCATCACGGCGCGAACGTCGGCGAAGTCGAGGTTGATGAGACCCGGACGGACCATCAGGTCGGTCACGCCCTTGACGCCCTGGTAGAGCACGTCGTCGGCCATCGAGAACGCCTCGGTGAAGGTGGTCTTCTCGTTGGCGAGGCGGAACAGGTTCTGGTTCGGGATGATGATGAGGGTATCGACGACCTTCTGCAGGGTCTCGACGCCTTCCTCGGCCTGGCGCATGCGCTTGGCGCCCTCGAACTGGAACGGCTTGGTGACGACGCCCACGGTCAGCACGCCGAGCTCACGGGCAGCCTGCGCGATGATCGGCGCGGCGCCAGTGCCGGTGCCGCCGCCCATGCCGGCGGTGATGAAGCACATGTGCGCGCCGGCAAGGTGGTCGACGATCTGCTCGATGCTCTCCTCAGCGGCAGCGGCACCCACGGAGGCACGCGCCCCGGCACCCAGCCCCTCGGTCACCTTCACGCCGAGCTGCACCTTGCTCTGCGACATCGACTGCTGCAGCGCCTGCGCGTCGGTGTTCGCCACGACGAAATCGACGCCTTCGAGCTGCTTGGCGATCATGTTGTTGACGGCGTTGCCGCCGGCACCGCCCACGCCGAAGACCGTGATCCGGGGCTTCAGCTCTTCCTGGCCGGGCATCGAGAGGTTGAGTGTCATGTGCTTGTCCGCCTGTGTCTTAATGACTTGATACACGCCTGTCCTGCGCCTTTGGGGTCAATTCTTACCGAGAACTTAGAGTCCGGTCACGCAAAAAACGCGAATTTGCTACGAAATATGGTGCAATTTGGACGTCTTCGCGCGGGATTTCGCCGAAAGACCCAGATTTTGCGGCCAACGCGGAACGAGACGCAAACGACGATTGAGCAGCGCGCCCGAAGGGCCCGCGCAGAGGGTCTTGCGATCATGTTCTGGGATGTCTGCCCGACGTCCCGCCAGCCCGTCTCTGTGGACGGTTGTGTGGACAAGCTAGCAGAGCCCCACCCTGCCGTCATCCGGAAAATCTTCACAAGATCGCCAGCCAGCCCACTCCGGCGCGCCCCCTGCCCGAGACACCGCCAAGCCCGCCGGAGGTCGCCACGCCCGGCACCGCCACACCCGACCGGAGACGCCGCCCTGCCCACAACAGGGCAACACCGGCCCTTCATCTTGCCAGATAAACTCCGGGGGAGTCGCGGCACGCGACGGGGGCAGAGCCCCCTCTTCCCGTGCCAGGCTCACCGCCTCAGGACGCGGGGGCAATCCCGCCAAACGCCCAGCCGAAGACCGGGCCAAAGACCGGGGCCAAATCCCCGACCGGCCATGCAGGACCGCTGCCCCCGATGGCCTCACCAGTTGTCGCGGAACCACTTCACGGCGCGTTTCAGCGACCGGGCCGGGTACTTGTCGACGGGGATCTCGAAATCCCACCACTCGTCCTGCGGATGCGCCGCGAAGAGGCACATGCCGACGGCGCTGGCAAAGCCCGGCCCCGTCGCCGCCTGCGGCAGCCCGTGCACGCGCATCGGGCGCCCCAGCCGCACCTGCGAGCCGAGGATCCGGCTCGCAAGCCCGTCGAGCCCGGGGATCTGGCTTGCCGCCCCCGTGAGCACGATCTGCTGGCTCGGCATGTGGTCGAAACCCGCCGCGTCGAGGCAGGTGCGCACCTCCTCGAGGATTTCCTCCACCCGCGGCCGCATGATGCCGATGAGCTCGGCGCGGCTCACCTGTCGCCGGTCGTGGTGCCAGTCGCCGGTGTCGCCCGAGATCTCGATCATCTCGCGGTCGTCCATCCCGGTGGCGACGACGCCGCCGTAGAAGGTCTTGATCCGCTCGGCCATGGCCATGGGGATCTGCAGCCCCATCGAGATGTCGCTGGTGACGTGGTTGCCGCCCATCTGCACCGCGTCTGCGTAGATCATGTGCTTCTTCATGAAGATCGAGACGCCGGTGGTGCCGCCGCCCATGTCGATGCAGGCCGAGCCAAGCTCCTGCTCGTCCTCGACCAGCGCCGAGATGCCGCTGGCATAGGCCGACGACGCGAGCCCCGCGAGCTCGAGATCGCAGCGCTTC
>NZ_JAATOS010000319.1:0-4602 GCF_011806505.1 Salipiger sp. HF18
CCTTCGGATGTGGCCGGGATAAATCGAGAGGTTTGGAGGTCGCACCGCCATCCCGCGGGCCGGCGATGGCGGTGGGGCAGGGGCGCAGGTTTGGTGCCAGCGGGGAGGTGGTTTGCGGGGTGGCTTTGCGACCGGTTACGCGATGCGCGGCCCCGCGAGCGCTGCCTCGATGGGACGCTGGAAGACGGTGCTGGACAGCCGTGTTCGTCGACCAGGCCGCCTCTCGACGCGACCAGCCTTCACCACCCCGACAGGAGGCCACGAGTTTCGGCGTCGTTGCGCGTCAGAGGCAGAGCGCAGCACGCTTTCCGGAAGTCTGTGATTGGCAGGCTGCTGATAAGCGTCATCGAACGCCAGATTTCGCTGAGCTGATCGTGCTCTGGCGCGAGCGAAACCGTTCGGCTCCACGAGATTATGCCTGAGTGGGGGACCTGTGGACCTCGCCATTCGGAGCCGGAGTTTTCCAGCGGCCTGTCAGGACGCGCCCACATCAGTGGAAATCCCGGCTCGGGAACAGCCGCTTGGCCTGCTCGCGCGGGTGCCGGGCGCTGGGGGCGGGGCGTTGCGGGCGGGGGGCCTCGTCGGCGGCGGGGTTGGTGATGCCGATGGCGTCGTCCAGCGGGTGACCGAGCTCGCCCAGCCGCGAGGACAGGTCCTCGATCCGCTGCGCGATCAGGTGCACTACGATGCCCTCGCGCTGCAGATAGCCGCTCACCCGCAGCAGCCGCCCGCCCAGCACCTGCCGGCGGAAGCGCTCGTAGACCTTGGGCCAGACCACCACGTTCGACACGCCGGTCTCGTCCTCGAGCGTCATGAAGATCACCCCCGAGGCCGTGCCCGGCCGCTGCCGGGTGATCACCAGCCCGCAGACCGCGACATGCCCCAAGGGCGCGGTCACCAGCTCGGAATGCGGCAGGATGCCGTCGATGTCCGGGCGCAGCAGCTCCATCGGATGCGCCCGCAGCGACAGGCGCATGGCGACGTAGTCCTCGACCACCTCCTCGCCCAGGTGCATCGGCGGCAGCACCACGTCGGGCTCGCGCAGCCCCTCGCCGTCGAGCGGATCGGCGAAAAGCGGCAGCGGCGCCGGCGCCCGGATCGCCTTGACCTGCCAGAGCGCGTCGCGCCGGGTCAGCCCCATGCCGGCGAAGGCATCGGCCTCGGCCAGCCGTTCGAGCACCGAGGGCAGCAGCCCGGCCCGCAGCCACAGGCTCTCGGGGTCGGGGTAGCCGTTGCCGCGCGCCGCCGCGATCCAGCCCGCGTCCTCCTCGCGGAAGCCCTTGATCTGGCGGAACCCCAGCCGCAGCGCCAGCCGCCCGTCGGCGCGTCGCTCGAGCACGTTGTCCCACTGGCTGTGGTTGACGCAGATCGGCCGCACCTCGATGCCGTGCTCGCGCATGTCCCGCACGATCTGCGCCGGCGCGTAAAACCCCATGGGCTGCGAGTTCAGCAGCGCGCAGCCGAAGATCGCCGGGTGGTGGCACTTCAGCCAGGACGAGACATAGGTCAGCATGGCGAAGGCGGCGGCGTGGCTCTCGGGGAAGCCGTAATCGGCGAAACCCTCGATCTGGGTGAAGCAGCGCTGCGCGGCGTCCAGATCGTAGCCGTTGCGCAGCATGCCGCGGATGAACCGGTCGCGGTGCTCGCCGATGGTGCCCATGCGGCGGAAGGAGGCGAGCGAGCGGCGCAGCCGGTCGGCCTCTTCCGCGGTGTAGCCGGCGCCGACCACGGCGATCTGCATCGCCTGCTCCTGGAACAGCGGCGTGTCGAGGGTCTTGGCGGTGACCTCGTGCAGGGCGGGGCCAAAGGGCTCGGGCTTCTCCTGCTGCTGGCGGCGGCGGATGTAGGGCTGCACCATGCCGCCCTGGATCGGGCCGGGGCGCACGATGGCGACCTCGATCACCAGATCGTAGAAGGTCTTGGGCTGCATCCGCGGCAGGAAGTTCATCTGCGCCCGGCTCTCGACCTGGAACACCCCGACCGCGTCCGCCCGCTGCAGCATCCGGTAGGTGGCGCGATCCTCCTGCGGCACGCTGTCGAGCGTGTGCCTGATGCCTTCGTGGCTTTCCAGGAGGGCGAAGGACTTGCGGATGCAGGTCAGCATCCCGAGGCTGAGCACGTCGACCTTGAGGATGCCGAGCGCGTCGATGTCGTCCTTGTCCCACTCGATGACCGTGCGTCCCTCCATCGCGGCGTTCTCGATCGGGCAGAGCTCGTCCAGCCTGCCCGCGGTGATGATGAAGCCGCCCACGTGCTGGCTGAGGTGGCGGGGGAAGCCGATGATCTCGCCGATCAGCCCGATGGTCTGGGCGAGCCGCCGGTCCTGCGGATCGAGCCCCAGTTCGCGGATGCGCTCGGGGTCGGCGCCGCCATGGGCCTGCCCCCAGATCTGCCCCGAGAGCGCGGCGGTCACGTCCTGGCTCAGCCCCATGACCTTGCCCACCTCGCGGATCGCGGCGCGGGTGCGGAAATGAATCACCGTGGCGCAGAGCCCGGCGCGGTGGCGGCCGTATTTTTCGTAGATCCACTGGATCACCTCCTCGCGCCGCTCATGCTCGAAATCCACGTCGATGTCGGGCGGCTCGCCGCGGTAGCGCGAGATGAAGCGCTCGAAGACCATGCCGATGAGGTCGGGCGAGACGTCGGTGATGCCGAGCAGGTAGCACAGCACCGAGTTCGCCGCCGAACCGCGGCCCTGGCAGAGGATGCCGCGGCCGCGGGCGAAGGCCACGATGTCGTGCACGGTGAGGAAATAGGCGGCGAAGCCCAGCTCTCCGACCACGCGCAGCTCCTTGGACATCAGGATCTGCACCTTGTCGGGCACCCCTCCCGGGTAGCGCCGGGCGAGCCCCTCGTGGGCGAGCCGGGTCAGTCGCTGTTGCGGCGCCTCGTGGCCGTCGTGCTCGTCGGGGTAGTCGTAGCTGAGCTCGGAGAGGTCGAAGGCGCAGCGCGCGGCGATCTCGAGCGTGCGGCGCAAGGCGGCGGGGTGGCGGCGGTAGAGCCGCGCCATGTCCGGGGCGCCCTTGAGACGGCGCTCGGCATTGGGCTGGGCGCGGGTGCCGATGGCGTCGATGGTGCAGCCCTCGCGCAGGCAGGTGAGCACGTCCGCAAGCTGGCGCCGCGCGGCGCGGTGCATGAGCACGTCGCCCGCGGCCACCATGGGGGTGTTCATGCGCAGCGCGAGCTTCGCGCAGGCGTCGAACCAGGCCTGGTCCGACCCGTCGTAGCGCGGCGTGGCGCCGAGGAAGACGCTGCCGGGAAAGCGCCTTTGCAGCCGCTGCAGCGGGCGGGCGGCGCGGGCGAGGTCGCGGGTCGGCAGGGCGATGAGGATCATGCCCTTCGCGTGGGTCTCGAGATCGGCGAGGGTGAGCTCGCAGCGGCCCTTCTCGGCGCGGCGCTTGCCGAGGGTGAGCAGGCGCGACAGCCGCTCGTAGGCGGCGCGGTCAGTGGGCAGGGCGACCCATTCGACGGGATCGTCCATGAGCGCCAGCCGGGCGCCGGTGATGAGCCGGGGCAGGAGTTCCGCGGCCGGGATGGCGAGGTCCTGCGGCTGGCCCACCTCCTGTCGCGAGCAGGGATCGGTCTGGTGGCTCGATCGCACCCGCAGCGCCTCCTGCGCGTCCTCGCGCAGGGTCTTCAGCGCCGACCACGCGCGCACGACGCCCGCAAGCGTGTTGCGGTCGGTGATGGCGATGGCCGAGAGGCCGAGCTCGGTGGCGCGCAGGACCAGCTCCTCGGGGTGGGAGGCGCCGGTCAGGAAGGTGAAGTTCGAGGTGACGCAGAGCTCGGCATAGCCGGTGGGGAGGTCTGGAGGATCTGCGGATCGGGTCATGGTCTGGCTGGCGTGGCTGGGGGCGCTGCCCCCGTCCGCTGATGCGGACTCCCCCGGAGTTTGTTGGGCAAGATGAAGGGGGTGCGGTGGTGCGGGGCGGTCGGGTGTCGGGGCTTTGTTCGGGTGGCTGGCGTGGCAGGGGGCGCTGCCCCCGTCCGCTGATGCGGACTCCCCCGGAGTTTGTCGGGCAAGATGAAAGGGGGTGCAGTGGTGCGGGGGTGGTCGGGTGTCGGGCCTTTGTTGGGTGTGGGTGGTGGAGCGGTCGGGGTGGTTTGGGGATGGGGGTTTCCGGATCGGGTGTAGGAGGAGGGGGCGGGGTCAGGGGAATTCACCCTGCACGAACCAGCCGGGGGCCGCGGGGGTGTGGAAGAGCCAGAGGCGGCGGCCCTGTCCGGTTTCGATCCGCCAGTAGTCGCGGGTGCCGTGGCGCCAGCTCTCGTCCGGGAGCCACCATTCCGGGGCGATGCGTTCGGGGCCGGTGGCGCGGGCGGTGGCGAGCGTCATGGCGCGCCAGCGGAAGCGGGCGGGCGGGTGCGGGCCGCTGGCGGCGATGGGTTCCGGCGGGAACAGCCGCAGCGGGCGCGGGCGCGGGCTGCTCCAGCCGCTCTCCGGTGTGGAGAAGGCGGCGGCGGCGGCCGAGAAGCCGCGTTCGGGGATGTGGCTGTCGGCGGGCAGGTAGCGCAGCACGTTTTCGAGCCCGATGCGGGTGCCGATGCGCGTCACCAGGTCGTCGAGCGCCGGGCCGCCGGCGTTCACCGGCCCGCCGAGCT
>NZ_JAATOS010000320.1:0-4601 GCF_011806505.1 Salipiger sp. HF18
CCGCCTTCGCGGCCGAGGGCACCACGGTCGCGGGGTCGCCGTCGAGCGCAAGCGCGAAGGGCTCCTCGAGCCGCTCGAGCGCGTAGGGCAGCGACAGCACGCTGCCAAAGGACATGGCGCCGGCGATCAGCTCGTCGGCAAAGACCTCGCGGCCCTCTGCATAGGCGCCGAGCGTGCGCCGCATCGCCAGCGCCACCAGATCCGCTGCGCGCTCGGCCGACGAGATCCAGACCAGCAGGTCGGCGTCGATAGGCGACAGGTCCTCGGGCGAGAGCGTGGTGTAGAAGCCGTCGATGGCGGCGGTCTCGGCCAGTGCGTCGGGGGCACGGAACCCGAGTTCCTGCAGGAAGCGCGCGCGGGTGTCCTCGGCCATGAAGGCGCCGGTCTGACCGCCATCATGCCAGGCGGCGACGGCGGTGCGCCCGGCCCAGTCGGGATGCCGGTCGCGGGCCGCGGCGAACGCGGTCTCGACACCCGAAATCAGCGCTTCGGCCTTGTCCTCCATGCCCAGCGCCCGTCCGACGGTGCGGGTTTCGGACTGCCACGGCGTGCCGTAGGTCGAGAACTCCTCGGACTGCATCAGCACCGGTGCGATCTGGCTCAGCATCGCGTATTCCGCCTGCGAGATGCCCGACCCGGTGCCGAGGATCAGGTCCGGGGCAAGGCTGGCGACGGTCTCGATCGAGACCTCGCCGGTCATCATCACGGGCTTGGCCTCGCCGAGGTAGGGCTGCGCCCAGGGCCAGACCCCGTAGGCGTAGTCGCCGTACCAGTAGCGCGTACCCACCGGAGCCACGCCGAAGGCCAGCACCGTGTCATGGGTGTTGTAGCCCAGCGAGACCACCCGCCGCGCCGGACGCTCGAGCACCGTCTCGCCGTAGGCATGCACGAAGCGCAGGCCGCTCGCCTGTGCCATTGCCGCGGGCGCGGCCAGCAGCGAGCCGGCTCCGGCGAGAAGGCCCCGGCGGCTGATCCGCGACGGGGCTTTGGGGGTGTGGGCCGAGCTCAAGGCATCTCTCCTCTGGCGTCTCTGGCATCTGCGGCGAGGGAGAGGGGAACCGGGTGCGGTGCCCCCTTCCGGGTCACCACTTGTATTTCAGCGCGGCGCGGATGGTGCGGCTGTCGCCGTAGTATTCCGTCCCGTAGTAGTTGGTCGTGACGTATTCCTTGTCGAAGAGGTTCGACACGTTCATCGTCAGGTCGATGTCATCGGTGAGCGCGTATCCCAGCGCCGCGTCGACCAGCGTGTAGCTGTCCACGTCCACGGTGTTGGCATCGTCTCCCCAGGTTTGGCCGACGAAGCGCACGCCAAGGCCCAGCGTCAGGTCGCCGCGCCGCCCGGCACCGGGGATGGTATAGTCGGCCCAGAGCGAGGCGATCTGCTCGGGCACCCGCGCGGGGCGGTTGCCGTCATTGCCCGAGGTGCCGTCCTCGAGGATCTCGGCGTCCCAGTAGGAATAGGCGGCGGTCATGTTCAGGCGCTCGTTGAGCGCGACCTTGCCCTCGAGCTCGATGCCGCGCACGCCGATCTCGCCCACCTGCCGTTGCACGGTCGGGCTCACGTAGGTGTTCACGTTGGTCTGGGTGAGGTCGAAGATCGCCGCGGTGAAGAGCGCGTTCATGCCCTCGGGGCGGTACTTCATGCCGATCTCGTACTGCCGGCCCTCCTTGGCGTCCTCGGTCAGGTCCCAGACGTTGGGCTCGAAGCTCTCGGAGTAGTTGCCGTAGAAGGACAGGTTCGGCGTCGCCCTGTAGGTCAGCCCGACCCGCTTGGTGAGCGCGGTGAAGGTCTCGTCCTCGGTGCTGCCGGTGCCCGGGTAGTGGATCGACACGTCGGCGTGGTCGTAGCGCAGCCCGAAGGTCGCGATCCACTGCTCGGCGAAGGTCAGCTCTTCCTGCAGGTAGATCGACTTGGTGGTCTGCTCGGGCTCCCAGTCGACGTAGTCGTAGAGCGTCACGCAGGAGCGGCCGCAATACGAGATGTCGTTGATGTCGATGCCGTCGGCGGTGCCGGATTTCGCCACCTCGTTGACCTTGTTCCAGGTGTATTCGAGGCCGAGCAGGGTCTTGCTCTTCACGTTGCCGAACTGCGCATCATACTGCAGCTGGTTGTCCCAGGCGAACTGCTCGCTGTCGGAGTGGACGGCAAAGGACGTGCGGTCGAGGGACGGGTCGAGCTGGGCGCCGTAGACCTGCTCGTATTCCATCTCGAACCAGCCGTAGCGGGCGTTCGAGCGGACCTTCAGCCCGTTGCCCAAATCGTGGCGCAGGGCGAAGCCGAGGTTCTTCTCGATGGTGTTGAGCTCGTTGAAGTCGGGCTCGCCGAGGAAGGTGTCGATGTCGAGATCGGCGCCCTCGGGAAAGCCGGTGCCGGGCACGCCGTCGCGGTCGTTGTAATTGGCGAAGAAGGTCAGCTCGGAGGCATCGCTCGGGCGGTAGGAGAGCGCGAGGCCGAGGTACGTCCGGTCATCGTCGGAATGGTCGTAGGAATAGGCCCCGTCCTGCCACTTGGCGGTGACACGGTAGCTCCATTCCTTGTTCTGGCCGAGCACGTCGCCGAAATCGGTGCCGATCTCGCTGTAATCCTCGCCCACCGTGGTGTGGACCTCGCCGAAGCGATAGAACTTCGGCGCCTTGGTGACCTGGTTCACCAGCCCGCCCGGCGCGTTGAGCCCGAAGAGCGCCGAGTTCGACCCCTTGAGCACCTCGACCCGCTCGAAGGCGTAGGGTTCGCTGCGCGAGAAGGTCCAGCCGAAGCCCCGCACCGGCAGCCCGTCGCGGAAGGTGCCCATGGAGAGCTCGTCGAAGCCGCGGATGCGGTAGGCGTCGTAGCGGTCGTCGGCGCCCCACTCGTCCACCGTCACGCCGGCGGTGTAGGCGAGGATGTCCTGCAGGTTCCCGGCGCCCCGGGTCTCGATTTCCTTCTGGGTGATGACAGAAACCGAGGCGGCGCTGTCCATGATGTCGGTGTCGATCTTCGAGCCGGTGGACTCGGTGCCGGCCACCAGCGTCTCGCTGTCGTCCCCGGTGGCAACGTAGAGCGTGCCGAGATCCTCATAGGCGGTCTGCGCGAGCGCGGCGGCGGGCAGGATCAGCGCGGTGCAGGAGAGCAGCACCGGCAGGGCGGCGCGTCGGCTGCGGGGAAAACGCGAGAAAAGCGCGACGGGACGCGCTTGGGCGGGCAGATGCGACATGTGGTCGGAGTCCAGCGTTCGGGGTGTGAGTGTCCGGCTGGGCCCGCGGGCAAGCGCTCGCGACGCGGGATAGTCTGGCGGGACGAATGGGCCAATACCCGAGTCTTTTACCAAGTTACTGCGGAATGAAAAGCAGGTCGTGGAAAGGCGGGGGCCGACGATGTGTCATTCCTGCACCGTGCCCCTTGCAAGGGCGCTGTCAGCGCGCCTTTCTGTGGCTGTCTTCGCGTGCCGGTGGGCTCAGTGCGGCGTCGTCGCGTCGCCGTCTTGCGCGTCGTTCTCGTCGGGCGGGACGGTGGCCGCGTAGAGTGCCCCCAGCAGCAGCGCCGGGGTCAGAAGCCAGGCGAAGATCGCAAGCGCCACCCCGTCGCACGCCGCCCAGACCGTGATGCCGGTGGCGATGCCGAGCCCGCCAAAGGCCGATGCGATGCCGAAGCCCACGCCGTGCGGCAGGGCGCGTCTTGCCTCACGGGGCTCCTCTTCAGACGCCGACGATCCCCGACCCTTGGGGCCGCTGGTCACCTCGCAAAGACCTGTGACAGCCACAGGCGGGGTCCTGGAAAAACGTGCTTCGGACATCTGGGGCACCCTTCGTGTTCGCTACAACCTCACAATAACACAAAACACCAGTGATATAGTCGTCTTTTGGTAGCATGGCCCGTTCGTTGTGCACGGCCCGCTTGGAAAATCATTCTCCTGCAATCTCGTCCGGGGCCGCGTTCCTTGTGCCTCCGGGCTCACCAAGCGCCTTGCCCGCGACCACCGGGTCGCGCAGCAGGTCCTGCAATGTCAGCGACTCGATCAGCAGCAGGTAGCTCCAGAAGATTTCGCCGAAGACCCGGCGGAGCTGGCAGGTTTCCTCGTCGTCACAATCCTCGCAGCGCCGGTAAGAGCGGCGCGACAGGCAGGGCAGCGGCGCGATGGGGCCGTCGATCTGTTGCAGGAGATCGCCCAGCGACACCTTCGACGGCTCGCGGATCAGGAAGTACCCCCCTGCCCGGCCCCGGCGCGCGCCGAGATAGCCCGCCTTGCGCAGATCCAGAAGAATATGATCGAGGAATCGCTTCGGCGCGCCGGTGCGCTGCGAGACCTCTTCGATGGTCAACGCCGCGCCCTTTTCGAGCGCCCCGAGCGTCATCAGCGATTTCAACGCATATTTGGTCTTCTGGGTGATCATATCACGAGTAAATCACCAAATTCGTGGCTGGAGAAGTCGTCATTTGGTTAATTCACGATAAACTCGGTAGACTTATTGTTAATTTGAGGCATCCTCGGAGCACCGACACGCAAACGAGGCTGACCGATGGAGCTGGACCGTATCGACCGCAAGATCCTTGCGACCCTCATGGCCGATGCCGCGACGCCGCTGGCGCGGCTCGCCGATCAGGTCGGGTTGTCGCAGACGCC
>NZ_JAATOS010000031.1:0-22688 GCF_011806505.1 Salipiger sp. HF18
TCGACCCAGCGCCCCTTCAGGACCCGCAGGTAGTGCCGCAGCTCCTCGCGCCCCATGTCGAGGCAGGGGCGGACGACCCAGAAGCCGTCGGTCGCGATGCCAGGCGGGCGGTCGCCGCAGCACTCATCTTCGGTCAGCGGTGCGGGCGGGGCCGCGTCGCGGATCTCGCGCACGGGGGCCATGGCGGAAAGCCCGTCGACACCGGAGCCCCGGGCAAGGCGCATGAGGAACGTCTCGGCCACGTCGTCGCGGGTATGGGCGAAAAGCACCGCCGGCAGGCCGCCGCGCCAGCGCCCGATCAGCGAGAGCCGCCCGCGCCGCGCCGCGTCCATGAGGTTGCCCTGCCCGTCCCAGTGCCAGCGCAGCGTGGCATGGGGCCAGCCGAGCTCGGCGCAGGTGTCGCGCACCAGTGTGGCCTCGGCCGCCGCCTCGGGACGCAGCCCGTGGTCGACCGTCACCACCCAGAGCCGCACGCCCCAGCGGTGGGTCCAGTTGTGGGCGAGGGTGAGCAGCGCCATGCTGTCGCCGCCGCCCGAGACGGCGAGACCGATGTCCGAGGGAAAATCCGGACCCAGCGCCGCGCCCATGGCATCGGCGAAGCGCTGGTCCAGGGACGGCGTCACTGGCAGCCGAGGCGGCCCATTTCGGCCTGTGCGTCGGTCACCGACGCCGACCCGGGGTAGCGGGCCGAGACCTCCGACAGGGTGACGCAGGCTTCGCTGACGCTGCCCAGTGCGCCCAGCGACGCCCCGAGCCGCCACAGCGCCTCGGGCGCGGCGTCGCTCTCGGGGTAGTTCGCGTAGGTATCGAGAAAGCGCCGCGCGGCCTCGCGGGTGTTGCCCACGTCGGCCAGCGCCTTGCCTTCGCCCAGCAGGGCCGCCGGTTCTAGGGGGCTCCCCGGAAAGGTCTGGCGGAAGGACGCAAACTGGTCCGCGGCGGATTGAAAGTCACCCGAGGCGAGCGCCTCCTGGGCTCGCCGGAAGTCCGTCTCTTCGCCCACGGCAAGTTGCGCGCCGCCCGCCTGCTGGTTACCCTGCCCCCCCTGCACCGGACCTGGAAGCGGCGCCGGCGCCGTCACCGAAGAGGTGGTGCTCTCGCCGCCGAGAAGCGGACTGTCGCCAAGGCTGCCGATGTCGCAACCCGGCTCGATCTCGCAGAGCCGGAACTCGAGATCGCCGACCCGGTTGCTGCCGTCCCGGACCACGGTGTCGATCCGGTGCTGAAGCTCCTCGGTGCGGGCGGTGACGCGCTGCAGCTCGGCCTCGATGGTATTGACCCGGTCGAGCATGCCGCCGCTGATCTGAACCCCGGTCGCCCCGGTGGTGTTCATCTCCTGCTTGAGACGCAGCAGCTCGCCCTTCAGGACCGTGAGGTCCTGCCGGATGTCGGCGAGCGTTTCCGAATCCTGGGCCTGCACGGCGGTCGCAGCGAGGCCCAGGCTGAGTGCGATTGCGACAAGGCGCATGCAGATCAGCTCCCGAGACCCATCGAGATCACGGTGACCGCGCGACGGTTCTTGGAATAGCAGGCTTCCTCGGCGCAGACCTCGACCGGGCGCTCCTTGCCGTAGCTGATGAAGCGCAGGCGGTTGGAGGCGATGCCCTTGGACACGAGGTATTCCATCGTGGCGTTGGCGCGGCGGGCGCCGAGCGCGATGTTGTACTCGCGGGTGCCCTGCTCGTCGGCGTGACCTTCGATCACGGCGAGGTAGTCGCTGTTGGTCATCAGCCACTGTGCCTGCGCATCGAGCGTCGCCTGCGCCTGCGGCGACAGGGTCGACTGATCGACGGCGAAGAACACGCGGTCACCGATGGTCTGGTTGAAGTAGGCCGGCGAGGCCGGGTCGCTGGCGCTGCCCGGAACGATGCCGCCATTGGCACCGGCCCCCGCGCCGTAGCCGCCAGCGGCGTCCGCGTCGGAGAAGCGGTTGCCGTTGGTGCAGGCCGCCATGCCCAGCACGGCGGCGATCATCAGGGCCTTGGAGAAATATGTCATGAGACTGTCCTGCTCGTATCTTGCCCGCACGCTAGCACAGCCTGCGGGACATGGAAAAGTCGCGAAGCCCCCGGCAAGGGGGTGTGGCGGCAAAAATCCCGTGATCGGGACTCCTGCCGCCCGGCATCACTGCAGCGGGCCCCAGCTCGGGTCCGAGGCGCCGTCGGGCGTGCGCACGCGGGTCAGCTTCCGGCCCGCCACGTCGACGGTGTAGAGCGACGAGGTGCCCTGCGCGCCGAGCGTCTCGCGCGAGAACATGAGGACGCGGCCGTTGGGCGCCCAGGTGGGGCCCTCGTCCAGCGGCGAGGCGGTCAGGAGGCGTTCCTCGCTGCCGTCGGTGCGCATCACGCCGATGTGGAAGCGGCCCTGGTGCTGCTTGGTGAAGGCGATCATGTCGCCCCGCGGCGACCACACCGGAGTGCCGTAGCGGCCCTGCCCGAAGCTGATCCGTGTCGCCTCGCCGCCGCCGGCGGGCATCACGTAAAGCTGCTGGGTGCCCGAGCGGTCGCTCTCGAAGACGATGCGGCTGCCGTCGGGCGAGAAGCTGGGCGCGGTCTCGATCGCCGGGGTGGCGGTAAGCTGGGTGCTCGCGCCGCTGGCGACGTCCATCATGTAGATGTCGGTGTTCGAGCCTTGCGTCACAGAGTAGACGACGCGGCTGCCGTCGGGCGAGAAGCGCGGCGCGAAGCTCATGACGCCGGCGGCCGAGCGCAGGATACGGCTCTGCACGGCGCCCACGTTGAGCACGTGGATCTGCGGCTCGCCGGTCTCGTAGCTGGTGTAGAGCACGCGGTCGCCGTTGGGCGAGAAGCGCGGCGCCAGCACGATCGAGCGCGAGTCGGTCAGGTACTGCACGTTGGCGCCGTCGTAATCCATGATGGCGAGCCGCTTGGCGCGCTGCTCCTTGGGACCGCTCTCCGAGACGAAGACGACGCGGCTGTCGAAGTAGCCGGTCTCGCCGGTGAGACGCGAATAGACCTGGTCGGCAACCTTGTGGGCCAGCCGGCGCCAGCCGTCGGCGGTGGCGGCGAACTGCATGCCGTCGCCAAGCTCGGTGCCGGCGAAGACGTCCCAGACGCGGAACTTCACGCTGATCCGGCCGCCCGCTTCGGAGACGGCGCCGGTGAGCAGCACCAGCGCGTTGATCGCCTTCCAGTCGGCGAACTGCACCGGGCTCTCGAATGAGGTGATGCGGCTGATGTGGGCGTCGCGCGGGATCTCGCGGAAAAGGCCCGTGCCGGTGAGGTCATCGGCCACCACGCGCGCGATCTGCTGGGCGTATTGCTGCGCCCCCGGCGTCTCGGCGACGAAGTCGGGCACCGCGTAGGCCATCGGCTCGATGGTGCCCTCGGTGATCTCGATCCGCAGCGGTCCGTCCTGAGCCCGTGCCGCCGCGGGCAGCACCAGCGCGGCGGCCAGTGCCATGCACAAAGCCATCAGAAATCTCATGCCAAACGTCTCCTTGCCCGTCCTGCCAGCGTCATTCGCGCGTTTTGCAGGATGATAGCGCCCTGATAGCCCTCCGACAGGGATTCTGCGAATTCCGCGTGCGCGGTTCCTTGCCGTCGCAACGCTCATCGCAGCCTCATGTCGTCGGGATTGAAAGTCATCTCGATGCGCTTCCACTGCTGGTACTTGTCCGGCGGAAGCTCGTAGCCGGCGCCCTGGCAGCGCAGGATCGCACGCCGCGCCGCCTGGAAGGCGGTGTCGGCGGCCGACGAGCTGCCGCCCGAGCTGCCCACCAGCTTGAGGCTCGAGGACACCACCTGCCCGGACGGCTCCATGTCCATGGACACCGTCACGGTCACGTTTGCGGCCTCGCTGCCCACGTCGACGATCCAGCACCGCTGCACCGCAAGGCGCAGCGCGTCCTGTTCGCCGCGGGTAAGCGGCGGCCCCGAGGGCGCGTCCGAGCTCGACGATCCGCCGCCGCCACCGGCAGCCAGCGCCTCGGCGATGGCATCGGCGACCGCGTCATCGGCGGGCTCGGGCTCGGCGGCGGGGGTCGAGGCGGTCGACTCGCTGGCCGGCTGTTCCGGTTCCGGCCGCGCCGGGGTCTCCGGCTCGGGTTCGGAGCGCGAGGCGATGTCGCTCGGGCGGGTGCGCGGACGCACCGACTGCGACGGCGCCGAGGCGGCCGGGGTCTCGGCCTCGGTCACGATCTCGGTCGCGGTCTCCTCGGGGGCGGTGGCCTCCTGCTCTTCCTCGACCACGTCCGGGCTTTCGGACTCGGGATCGGCGGCCTGCTGCGTCTCCTCGGCGACGGTCACGTCCTCTTCGGGCGGTGCTACCGGTTCCGGGGCGACGCGCGGCGCGGGGCGCGGGATCGGGCGCGGCGCGGACTCGGGCGCGAACACCTCCGGCACGGTCTCGGCAGCCGGGGGCAGCGGTTCCGGCACCGGTTCGGGCTCGGGCTGCGGCGGCTGGGGCACCGGCACGGGCTCCGGTTCCGGAGCGGGCTCGGGGGCCGGTTCGGGTTCGGGCTGCGTCTCGGCGACCGGAGGCTCCGGTGCCGGGGTCGGCTCGGGCGTGGGCTGCGGCTCGGGACGCGGCTGCGGGCGCGCCTCGGGGGTGGGCTCGGGCTCGGGCGGCTCGGCCAGCCCCGGGGGGGCGTCGACCTCCTGCTGGGCCTCGGGCGCCTGCGCCGCACGGGTCATTGCGGCGAATTCCTCTTCCGAGAACACCGACACCGGCGACACCTCGAATTCCGGAGGATCCGGCCGGAACACGTTTCCGACCAGCAACCACAGGATGACCAGAGCGTGCACTCCGGCCGATATGAGGAAACTCCTGCGCAATCAGGCCCCCTCAGCCGCCGTCCGCGCCGTCCAACGCCGGACCGCCGCTGTCGGTGACGAGTCCGATCGAGGAAAAGCCGCCGCGGTTCAGCGCGCCCATGACCTGCGCCACCACCTGGTAGGGCACGGCCCCGTCGGCGCGAAGGAAGATCCGGTCGTCGGCACGCTCCACCGCGATGGCGCGCAGCCGGTTGACCAGCTCGTCCATCGGCACCTCGGTGGTCTGGATGGTGATCACGCCGTCGGCGGTGATGGTCACCGCGAGCGGCTCCTCGGCCTCGGACGGCAGCGCACTGGCGGCGGTCTTGGGAAGCTCGACGGGCACGCCGACCGTAAGCAGCGGCGCGGCCACCATGAAGATGAGGAGCAGCACCAGCATCACGTCGACCATCGGGGTGACGTTGATCTCGGCCATGGGCTGCCCGCCCCGGCCGCCGCGGCGCCGCCTGCGGCCGCCGCCGCCCCCGGATTTCATCACGCCCCCGGCCATGGATCAGGAATCCAGCTGGCGCGAGAGGATGGTCGAGAATTCGTCGGCGAAGGCTTCGTAGCCGGCGATCACGCGGTTCGCGTCGGCGGAGAGCTTGTTGTAGAAGATCACCGCCGGGATGGCCGCGACGAGGCCGAGCGCGGTGGCGAAGAGCGCCTCGGCGATGCCGGGCGCCACCACCACCAGCGAGGTGTCCTGCTGGTTCGCGATCTCGATGAAGGCGTGCATGATGCCCCAGACCGTGCCGAAGAGGCCGACGAAGGGCGCGGCCGAGGCCACCGTCGCCAGCACCGGCAGACCGCGCTGGAGCTCTTCGCTTTCCTTCTGGATCGCCACGTCCATGGACCGGTCGATGCGGGCATGTGCCCCGGCGATCAACCCGCCGTCATCGCGGTGAGAGCGGCGCCACTCGGTCATGCCGGCGGCGAAGACCCGCTGCGCCCGGCCCTTGGGGTCGGCGCCGATCTGGTCGTAGAGCTCGTCGAGCGGCTCGCCCGACCAGAACGCCCGGTCGAAGCGGGCGGCCTCGCGGCGGGCATGACGGTAGCTGACGATCTTCTCGAAGATGATCGCCCAGCCCCAGACCGAGGACAGCACGAGCATCAGCATCACCAGCTTCACCGTGAGCGTGGCGCGCGCGAAAAGGCCCCACATGGAGAAGTCGATCTCCTGCGCGACCGCGAGGGTTTGTGGATCCATAAGCCTGCTTTTCCTCTCGGGCCTCTGTTCTCGAGGCTCTCGTTACCGCTGATTCTAGCGTATTTGCAGGGGAAACTCCAACACATTGGCGTCATCGGCGAGAACTGCGGTGCTGCAGCGCGGCGCACCGGCGTCTTTCCGCCGGGCCGCCCTCCGGGACCCGGTGGCGGCTCAGTGCACCTTGCGGCGCAGCGCCTGAGGCAGGCGCACCGGCTGGCCGTCGAGGGTCATCGAGACCAGCGTCACCTCGGCCGAGAACAGCAGCTCGCCGTCGCGCAGCACCTCCTGGTGCAGCACCAACCGCACGCCGCTCACCGCGCCCACGCGGGTCATCACCGTGAGCCGGTCGTCGAAACGGGCCGAGGCGCGGAAGTCGGCCTCGATGCGGCGGATGACGAAGACGATGCCCTCGCTCTCGCGCAGGGCGCTCTGGTCGATGCCCATGCCGAGAACCCAGTCCGACCGGGCGCGCTCGATATATTTCAGGTAGTTGGCGTGGTAGACGATCCCCGCCATGTCGGTGTCCTCGTAATAGACCCGGACCGGAAACTCGTGCTGCATGTGGTGCCCCCTTGCCTGTGTCGCGGCGACCCTAGGCGGGGCGCCGGGGTGGTGCAAGCAGGCCGGGCGCGGCCTAGCGGCGGTTCTTCAGCCAGGCAAGCCGCACGAACGCGTTCGACCAGCGCCATGGCGGGCGCCCGCTGCCCGGCCGAGCGCAGCGACAGGTCGGTGTCCATCAGCATCGCCAGCGCCGCCTCGAGGCGGTCGGGCTGCCAGCCCTGCGCCTGCCGCAGCATCCGGTCGCGGCGCGGCCCGAAGAGCGGCGGACGCAGCCGCTGCACCCCCGCCTGCGGCCCGCCGGGGGCCGAGGCCAGCGCGTAGAGCACGCGAAAATGGCGCATCGCCATGATCAGCAGCGTGACCGGCGTGACCCCCTGCCCGGCGAGCCGCTGCACCAGCGGCCCGATCTCGGCGCTGCGGCCCTCGGCCACCACGTGAAGGATGTCGTCGAGCTCGGCCTCGATCGAGGCGGGCGCGCAGGCGGCGACCTCCTCGGGCGCGAGCGGCGTGGGATCGTCGAGCTTGTAGAGCGCGACCTTCTCGAGCACCTGCCGGAAGTCGCCCGGGTCCAGCGCCCGGCCCAGCCCCTCGAGCGCCTCGAAGGCGGCGCGGTCGACCTGCTCGAGCCCCGCGGCGCGCAGCGCGGCCTCGATCTCGTCGCGGCCGGGCGGGTCCGAGTAGATGCCGATGGCCAGCGCGTTGTGGTGGCTCTCGAAGAGCTTGCGAAGCTTCGACTTGGCGGCAAGCTGGCCCGCGGTCACGATGACCTGCGCATCGCCGTCGCGCCAGTCGCCCAGCGCCGTGCCGATCACCTCCGAGAGCCCGTCGCCCGCATCCTCGACGAAGGCGACGCGGGGACCGGGGAAGAAGCCCTGCGCCTTGATCACGTCCAGCAGCATCGCCGGGTCGCGCCGCAGCTCCGGGGCCTGGATCCGCGTCAGGCGCATCTCGGCCTCGCCCTCGGGGCCGACCAGCGCGGCGATGACCTCCTGCCGGCGGTGCGCGACGCGCATCGCGTCCTCCCCGTAGAGCAGGACGCCCGCGCGCGACGCATCCGGTTTGCGGAAGAAGGCCTGTGCGTCGCGACCGGTGAGCTTCATCGCGCGCGCTTCATTCCGGCAGCGTGTCCGCTTCGAGCAGCAGCCGGTCGACGACCTGATCCGCGAGGATAACCATGAGCCGCCGGTACGCATCGCGTTCGGAGGTCTGGGTGGCCACGGTCGAGCCGGTGGCGGAATAGGCGGTGAAGGAGCTGGTGCGGCCCGAGACCAGAACCTCGTCCACGCCCATCGGGCTCAGCGTGTAAGTCGCCCAGCCGGTCAGGCGGTAGCGCGTGGTCTGGCCGTCGGCGAGCGAGCCCAGCCCCTTGGAGGTCACCGCGGTGCTGACCTTGAGCTGGTAAGGGCCGATGCCGCGCCCGAGCCGTTCCTCGAAGCGCTGGTTGAAGTCATAGCTGTCGCGGTCGGTGGGCTCGTCGAGCGCCACCGCGTTCAGCAGCTTTGTGCCGCCGCCCTGCGGCCCGTAGACGGGCGTGAAGCCGCAGCCCGCGAGGGCTGCGAGCGACAACAGCAGGGTTCTGCGATCAGGCAACCACATTGACGATCCGGCCCGGGACGACGATCAGCTTCTTCGGCGCGGCCCCCTGGAGGGTCCGTTCGACAGCCTCGTGCGTGAGAACGAGTTTTTCAATCTCTTCCTTCGGCATGTCCTTGGGCACGGTCAGTTCACCGCGGCGCTTGCCGTTGACCTGGATCGGCAGGGTCACGGTGTCCTCGACCAGCATCGCCTCGTCGGCCCTGGGCCACGCGGCGTCGGCGATCAGCCCCTCGCCGCCGAGCAGCTGCCAGATCTCTTCCGAGAGGTGCGGCGTCATCGGCGACATCAGCTGCGCCAGCGCCCTGGCGGCCTGGGTCTTGGCCTCGGTGCCCGCGCGCGACTTGGTCAGCGCGTTGGTGAAGGCGTAGAGCCGTGCGATGGCCGCGTTGAAGCCGAAGCTCTCGACGCCCATGGTCACGTCGTGGATGGCCTTGTGCATCTCGCGCAGCAGCGCCTCGTCCTCGCCGGTCGGCGGCACGTCGGAGCCGGCGATCTCGGCGCAGGCACGGAACACGCGGGCGAGGTGCTTGTTGGCGGCCTCGGCGCCGGCGGCGGTCCACTCGACGTCACGCTCGGGCGGGCTGTCGGAGAGCACGAACCAGCGCGCGGTATCGGCGCCGTACTGGCCGATGATCGCCACCGGATCGACGACGTTGTTCTTCGACTTCGACATCTTGGCCGAGGGGATGATCTCGACCTCGCGCCCATCCTCGAGGAAGCCCTTGCCGTCGCGCAGCTCGACCTCTTCGGGGTAGTGATAGACCGAACGGCCCTCGTCCGAGCGGGTCTGGTAGATCGCGTGGGTCACCATGCCCTGCGTGAAGAGTGCGTTGAACGGCTCCTTGCTCTTCTCCGGCAGATGGCCGGTGATGTACATGGCCCGTGCGAAGAAGCGCGAATAGAGCAGGTGCAGGATCGCGTGCTCGATGCCGCCGATGTACTGGTCGACGTTCATCCAGTACTCGGCCTCGGCCATGTCGACGGGCGTCCCGGCGCGCGGCGAGGTGAAGCGGGCGAAATACCAGCTCGAGTCCACGAAGGTGTCCATCGTGTCGGTCTCGCGCTTCGCCGGTGCGCCGCAGGTCGGGCAGGCGCAGTCGCGCCACGTCGGGTGACGGTCGAGCGGGTTGCCGGGGATCGAGAAGTCGAACGGCTTGCCACCCTCGTCATAGGGCAGCGCGATCGGCAGGTTTTCCTTCTTCTCCGGCACCACGCCGCAGCTCTCGCAGTGGACCACCGGGATCGGGCAGCCCCAGTAGCGCTGGCGCGAGAGGCCCCAGTCACGCAGGCGGAACTTCGTCACGCCGGTGCCGACGCCATTGGCCTCGCAGAAGGCCACGGCGGCCTCGACCGCCTCTTCGCCGGTCTGCACCTCTTCGCCCGCGACGAGGCGGGTGTAGCGGACCTTCTCGGACTTCAGCGGCACGAAGGGCTCGGCCGCGATGTCGATGCCGCCCTGGAGCGGCTCGAAGGTCTCGACGATGGGCAGGCCGTACTTGGTGGCGAACTCGTGGTCGCGCGCGTCATGCCCCGGGCAGCCGAAGATGGCGCCGGTGCCGTAATCCATCAGGATGAAGTTGGCGATGTAGACCGGCAGTTCGACCGAGGTGTCGAACGGGTGGCGCACGGTGAGCCCGGTGTCGAAGCCGAGCTTCTCGGCGGTCTCGATGGCCTCTTCCGTGGTGCCGCCCTTGCGGCACTCGGCCACGAACGCGGCGACCTCGGGGCTGTGGCGCTCGAGGTGCTTGGCCAGCGGGTGGTCCGGCGAGATGCCGACGAAGCTCGCGCCCATGAGCGTGTCCGGGCGGGTGGTGTAGACCTCGATCCGGTCGAAGCCCTCGGGGGCGTCCACGGTCGAGAAGGCGAACTGCAGCCCGCGCGAGCGGCCGATCCAGTTGGCCTGCATCAGCTTCACCTTGGCGGGCCAGTCATCGAGCCCGTCGAGCGCGTCCAGAAGCTCGCCCGAGAAATCGGAGATCTTGAAGAACCACTGGGTGAGTTCCTTGCGCTCGACCAGAGCGCCCGAGCGCCAGCCGCGACCGTTCTCGACCTGCTCGTTGGCGAGCACGGTCATGTCGACCGGGTCCCAGTTCACCACCGCGTTCTTGCGGTAGACCAGCCCGGCCTGGAGCATGTCGAGGAACAGCGCCTGCTGCTGGCCGTAATATTCCGGATCGCAGGTCGCGAACATGCGCGACCAGTCGAGCCCGAAGCCCAGCGGCTTCATCTGCTCGACCATCGTGTCGATGTTGGAATAGGTCCAGTCCTTGGGGTGACCGCCCGAGGCCATGGCGGCGTTCTCGGCGGGCATGCCGAAGGCGTCGAAGCCCATCGGGTGCAGCACGTTGAAGCCGTTCTGCTTCTTGTAGCGCGCGATCACGTCGCCCATCGTGTAGTTGCGAACGTGGCCGATGTGGATGCGGCCCGAGGGATAGGGGAACATCTCGAGCACGTAGTACTTCGGCTTGTCGGCGGCGCGGGCAGCCTTGAAGGTCAGGGCCTTTTCCCAGGCCTGCTGCCATTTCGGCTCGATCGTGGCGGGGTCGTAACGCGACATCTGTCATCCCTCGGAACGGGCGGGGTTCCGGGCCGGGGGATACGGCCAAGACCCGCGGGCGTCCAGTGCAAGGCGACATTTCGGCCACCGGAGCGGCGATTTGCGGCCCGGCGCGCTGCCTCGGCCATTGGCGGATGGCCGGGCGCGTGCCACAACTGCGGGATGTCGTTCCCTCACTGACCCGATTTTGCCATGAAGATCCTTGTCATCCACCAGAATTTCCCCGGCCAGTACAAGCACCTCGTCCCGGCGCTTGCGGCGAGGGGGCACCAGGTCGTGGCGCTGACACCCAAGGTGCAGAAGCCGGTAAAGTGGCAGACGGTCACCATCCTGCCCTACGAGATCAAGGGCCAGAGCACCCCGGGCATCCAGCCGTGGATCGCCGATTTCGAGACCAAGCTCCTGCGCGGCGCCAGCTGCTACCGCGCGGCGCTGGACCTCAAGCACAAGGGCTTCGAGCCGGACGTGATTCTCGCCCACCACGGCTGGGGCGAGAGCATGTTCCTCAAGGACGTGTGGCCGAAGGCGCGCATGGGGCTCTACTGCGAGCTCTACCACGTCACCTCCGAGACCTTCGTGGCCTTCGATCCCGAGTTCCAGAAGCCCTCGCCCGAGCTAGACCCGCTGCGCATCCGCATGAAGAACCTCAACAATCGGCTGCACGAAGAGATCATGGACGCGGGCATCTCGCCCACCCGGTTCCAGGCCAATACCTTTCCGCCCGAGTGGCGCGACCGGATCACCGTCGCCCATGACGGCATCGACACCGACGTGGTGCGTCCCAACCCCGACGCGACGCTCGAGGTCACCGACGGCCGCATCCTGACCCGCGACGACGAGGTCATCACCTTCATCAACCGCAATCTCGAGCCCTACCGCGGCTACCACATCTTCATGCGCGCCCTGCCCGAGATCCTGAAGCGGCGGCCCAACGCCCACGTGACCATCATCGGCGGCGACGAGGTGAGCTACGGCGCCCGCGCGCCCGACGGCAAGACGTGGAAGCAGATCTTCATCGACGAGGTCTCGGACCGGGTCGCGCCCGAGGACTGGAAGCGGGTCCACTACCTCGGCCGGGTGCCCTACGAGCGCTTCCTCGCGATGATGCAGGTGAGCCGGGCACACGTCTACCTCACCTACCCCTTCGTGCTGAGCTGGTCCCTGCTCGAGGCGATGAGCGCGGAATGCGCGATCCTCGCCAGCGACACCGAGCCGGTGCGCGAGGCGCTGACCGAGGGCGAGACCGGCTGGATGGTGGATTTCTTCGACAAGGAGCGGCTGGTCGACCGGCTCTGCGCCCTGCTCGACGACCCCGAGGAACGCGCCCGGCTCGGCCGCAACGCCCGCGCCCATGTGCGCGAGCATTACGACCTGCGGACCCGCTGCCTGCCGCAGCACGTCGAATGGGTCGAATCCCTGATGGCGCTCGAGCCGCGGCCGCCACGGGACTGAGCGCCGGGCGCCCGATCCCGGCCCGCGCGCCGGGCGGTGCACGGTTGTGTGTTGAGCTGACGCAGGGGAATGCGATATCCTTGCGGCCAACGGGCAGAACAACACGACCCACCGGGCAGCAGAACATGACGAAACGCAGCACCTTCCTCGCCGCCGCGACACTGGTTCCGGCACTGGCGCTTCTGGCCGCCTGCGGAGGCGGCGACCGACGACACGGCCACGTCGCCCACGACGAGCTCGATTGCATGACGCGGGCGATGTTCTTCGAGTCGCACCGCTCGAGCCGCGACGGCCTGATCGCCGTCGGCAGCGTGGTGATGAACCGGGTCGAGTCGAGCGATTTTCCCAACACCGTCTGCGGCGTGGTCGGCCAGCGCAACCAGTTCGCGCCGGGCGTCATGACCCGCGAGATGAACTCAAGGGCCATGCCCGAGGTCACCGAGGCCGCCGTCGCGGTACTGCTCGGCGAGCGTCATCCGCGGATCCAGAACGCCCAGTTCTTCCACGCCGCAAGCTACCACGCCAATTACAACAACATCCATTACGTGCTGACCGCCGGCGGCAATGCCTTCTACGAAAAGCGCCGCCCCGAGCACGTGACCCGCTCGCGCCCGCCGCGCGCCGTCGAGGGGCTCACCGGCGGCTGAGCAGCGCGCCCGTCAGAGCCCGGGCTCAGCGCCCCGGCCGCTTGCGCCGCCCGCCGCTGCTGCGCGCGTGAAAGCTCGGCGGGCGCTTCGCCACCCATGTCAGGAACCGCGCCATCCGCGGATGCGCCCGCAGCGCCTCGATGGTGTGGAACTCGCGCGCCAGCTCGGCCTCGGTGAAGGTCGCGTGGATCTCGCTGTGGCAGATCTGGTGCAGCCGCACGACCGGCCCGCCCTTGCCTCCCTTCAGCTTGGGAACAAGGTGATGCAGGCTCTGCCGCGCCTCGGCGGGGATCGGTCGCAGGCAGAGCGGGCAGACTGGATCGGTCACGGGCGGGCCTTGTGCGAGGGCGGCTTGTTGGGCAAGAGACTGGGACCGGAGCGCAGGGGATCAAGGGAAAAGCGACGTGGCGACATCATCCGACAGCCCGGCACTGGTGATCGGCGGCGGCCCCGCCGGGCTGATGGCGGCGGATGCGCTGCTGTCGGCGGGCGTGCCGGTGCTGCTGGCCGAGGCCAAGCCCTCGGTCGGGCGCAAGTTCCTCATGGCCGGGAAATCCGGTCTGAACCTGACGCGCGCGCAGCCCTTTGGCCCCTTTCTCGCAGCCTATGGCGGCGCCGAGGCGGCGCTGCGCCCGATGCTGGCCGAATTCACCCCGGAGACCGTGCAGGACTGGGCGGCGGGGCTGGGACAGACCACTTTCGCGGGCTCGACCGGGCGGGTCTTCCCCACCGCCATGAAGGCCTCGCCACTGCTGCGCGCGTGGCTCGAACGGCTAGAGGGCATGGGGCTCGACCGCCGCACCCGCTGGCGCTGGACCGGATGGGAGGGCGGCGCGGTCTGCTTCGACACGCCCGAGGGCCCGCAGCGGCTGACGCCCCCCGTCACCGTGCTGGCGCTTGGCGGCGCGAGCTGGGCGCGGCTTGGCTCGGATGGCGCGTGGGCCGGTCTGCTCGCGGACGAGGGCATCAAGGTGGCGCCGTTCCAGCCCGCCAATGCCGGGCTCTGCGTCGACTGGTCCGAGCACATGGCCCCGCATTTCGGCACGCCGCTCAAGGGCATCGCGCTTGCGGCAGGCCCCCTGACCAGCCGGGGCGAGGCGGTGATCTCGGCCCGCGGGCTCGAGGGGGGCGGGCTCTACCCGCTGTCGCCGGCGCTGCGCGAGGGCGCCCCGCTGCATATCGACCTCGCGCCCGATCTCTCGGCCGGGGAGCTCGCCCAGCGCCTCGGCAGGCCACGCGGCAAGCAGAGCCTGTCGAACCACCTGCGCAAGGTGCTGAAGCTCTCGCCCGCCGCCCGCGCGCTGCTGATGGAATGCGCCCGCCCGCTGCCCGACGATCCGGCCCGCCTTGCTGCGACCGTCAAGGCGCTGCCGGTACCGCACAAGGGCCTGCGCCCGATGGACGAGGCAATCTCGACCGCCGGCGGCGTGCCCTTCGCGGCGCTTGACGAGGCGCTGATGCTGCGCGCCCGCCCCGGCACCTACTGCGCCGGCGAGATGCTCGACTGGGAGGCGCCGACCGGCGGCTACCTTCTCACCGCCTGCCTCGCCACCGGCCTCTGGGCCGGGCGCCACGCCGCCCTGCGCGCGCTGCGGGCCTGAGGGGTCGGGTCGTCCCGGAAAGCCGCACTCAGACCCCTGTGGCGCGACCCGCTCACGCGGTGCTGCGCTTGGTCCGGGTGCGCTGCGGCTTCGGCGCCACCTTCGCCTCGATGTGCTGGATCACCAGCCCGGCGATGTCCTTGCCCGAGGTGCGCTCGATCCCTTCGAGCCCCGGCGAGGAGTTCACCTCCAGCACCTTGGGGCCGTCGTCGCCGCGCAGCAGGTCCACCCCCGCAACGTCGAGTTTCATCGCCCGCGCCGCCCGCACCGCGATGTCGCGCTCGGTGCGCGAGATCCGCACCGGCTCGGCGGTGCCGCCTTGGTGCAGGTTCGAGCGGAAATCG
The DNA here is from genome assembly GCF_011806505.1 of Salipiger sp. HF18. Lineage (NCBI taxonomy): Bacteria > Pseudomonadati > Pseudomonadota > Alphaproteobacteria > Rhodobacterales > Roseobacteraceae > Salipiger > Salipiger sp. HF18. The sequence goes on from NZ_JAATOS010000031.1 coordinate 14,741, forward strand.
TCGGGCCGGCCACGGCGGCGCATCGAGGCCACCACCTTGCCGCCGACCACGAAGCAGCGGATGTCCTCGCCCGCGGCCTCCTTCACGAAGCTCTGCACGAGGAAGTCGGCGCGCAGGCCCTGGAAGGCCGAGATCACCGATTCCGCCGCCTTCTTGGTCTCGGCCAGCACCACGCCCTTGCCCTGCGTGCTCTCGAGCAGCTTCAGCACCAGCGGGGCGCCGCCCACGAGGCTGATGACGTTGCCTGAATCCTTGGGGCTGCGGGCGAAGGCGGTGGTCGGCATGCCGATGCGGTTGCGGGCGAGCACCTGGTGCGCGTGCAGCTTGTCGCGCGACACGGTGATGCCCTCGGAGCCCGCGAGACAATAGGTGCCGAGGCTCTCGAACTGGCGCACCACGGCAGTGCCGTAGGAGGTCACCGAGGCGCCGATGCGCGGGATCACCGCGTCGTAATGCGGCAGCCGGCGGCCGTCGTAATGCACCTCGCCGCCCACGGCACGGATGTTCATGTAGCAGCGCGAGGTGTCGATCACCTCCATCGTGTGGCCGCGATGCTCGGCAGCCTCGATCAGCCGGCGGGTCGAGTAGTTGCCGGGCTCGCGGGTCAGGATCGCCAGCCGCAGCGCGCGGTGGTGATGCTTGTGGCGCGGCACGTCGCGGTAGGTGTCGAAGGACAGCTCGGGCTGGCAGAAGCTCTGGGAGGGCGAGACGATCATGCCCTCGTCGAGCGCCGAGCGCCCGAGCAGCATCCGGTAGGCCATCGAGCCGCGGTCGGTGAGCGTCACCTCGATCGGCCAGCGCCGCCCGCCCATCTCGACCATGGTCTCGATGACGAAGCGCAGCTCGGTCTCGCCGTTCGACGAGGTCACCTCGCGGCGATCCTTGAGTGGCGCCGAGCAGATGATCTCGAGCCCGGCGTCCTGCGGATCCGGGTGGATGGCGAAACGCACCATCGGCTTCTCGGCGGGGCCGAAGGGCTCGATGGCGAAGGCGTGCAGCGCCGAGGTCCGCGCCCCGGTGTCGACCTTGGCACGGATGGCACGGAGGCCGAGGTCCGGAAGGGCGAGCCATTCCTCCCAGCCGAGCGTGAACTGTGTCATTGTCTGGTCCTTTCCAATCGGCCGGTTGCGCGCTCTACCCTTGCAATGTGACGCGCACAATACGGTTCCCCACGGCCCCGGCGATGCCCTGCCACTGTGACGCCTTGCACGCGGCTTTGCCCGCCCCGTGATGGAAAAGGGTTAATTTTTATGCAATGATGCCTACCAAAACGCGAGTCTCGAGCAGAAATTCGCCCTTCGGGCGAAAACACCACACCGCTTGGGGGGAAACGCCCCAGACTGGTACCCTGTATCGGAGACGGAGGCTGCTATGGGCGCAACATTGCGAGATGGCGACGGAAAGCTGTCGCTGACGACCAGGATCATGATCGCGATGGTGGCCGGGCTCGTGCTCGGCGTGATCCTCAACGCGATCGGATCGGAGTTCGTGAACACCCACATCGTTGGCGGGCTGTTCGGCATGGTGGGGCGGATGTTCGTGAACGCGCTCCAGATGCTGGTGGTGCCGCTCGTGTTCTTCTCGCTGATCTGCGGCGTGGCCGGCATCGGCGACATCCGCATTCTCGGCCGCGTCGGAGGCAAGAGCTTCGGGCTCTACATCGCCACCACCGCGACGGCCATCGGCGTCGCCATCCTGATCGCGCTGGTGGTGGGACCGGGCAACGGCTTCGTGATGGAGGGCATCGACACCTCGGGCGTCACCGGCAAGGATGCCCCGAGCGTCTGGGACACCTTCGCCGCCATCGTGCCGCGCAACCCGGTCGCCGCCTTCTCGGGCGGGGAAATGCTGCAGATCATCTTCTACACCATCGTGCTCGGCATCGCCGTGCTGATGCTGGGGGAACGGTCCAAGCCCTTCGTAGAGGCCTGCGAATACATGAACGAGCTGATGATGAAGGTCGTCCAGATCGTCATGGCCTTTGCGCCCTACGGCGTGTTCTGCCTGATCGCCAAGACCTTTACCGAGCAGGGCATCGGGCTCTTCATCCCGGTGATGGCCTATGTCGGCGTGCTGGTCGCGGCGCTGCTGCTGCACCTCTTCGTGACGCTGATGCTGTTCCTGAAGCTGCTCTCGGGGCTTGATCCCTTCACCTTCATGAAGAAGATCCGCCCGGCGCAGATCTTCGCCTTCTCCACCGCCTCGTCGAACGCGACGATCCCGGTGACGCTGCGCTGCGTGACCGAGCGGATGGGGGTCAACAACTCGGTGGCCTCGTTCACGGTGCCCTTCGGTGCCACGATCAACATGGACGGCACCGCGATCATGCAGGGCGTGGCGACGGTGTTCCTCGCCAATGTCTACGGCATCGACCTCGGGCTCGGCGGCTATATCACGGTGATTGCGATGGCGGTTCTGGCCTCGATCGGCACCGCGGGTGTGCCCGGCGTCGGGCTGGTGATGCTGACCATGGTGCTGGGACAGGTGGGGCTGCCGATCGAGGGCATCGCGCTGATCCTTGGCGTCGACCGCCTGATGGACATGATCCGCACCGCGGTGAACATCACCGGCGACGCGGTGGTCTCGACCATCGTCGCCAAGACCGAGGGACAGGTCGACATGGCGGTCTACCTCGACCCCAATGCCGGAGTGCTCACCGGCGACGACCTGCACATCGACGAAGCGGCCGAGCACATCCTCGCCGACGCGGCGCACAAGCCGGCGGAATGACCCGGCGGGGGGCCGGGGCGCGTCCCCGGCCGCCGCCACCGTGGTTGGATCTCAGTAGACGACCTGCTTCGCCCGCGACAGGAAGAAGCCATGGCCGCTCTCGTTGCGGCACTCGAGCCCCTTGCGGCTCGAGACGCAGAGAATGCCGCCGATGTCCCAGCGCTCACCGTATTGCAGCACCTGCGGGCCGGGGCCCGAGGGCCGGGCGTAGGACGTGCCCGGCCGGTCGCATTCGATGGTGACCGGGCCGCGGTTGGCCATCGAGACGGTGTGTCCCGAGCTGCGGCAATTGCCGGGGCGCGGCAGGGTCGGAGTGCGTTCGAAGACCGTGCAGATCACGTCCGACATGTCCCGCTCGATGCCGACGGAGCAGCTGATGTTGCCGGAAGGGGTATCGAAATAATCGACATCGGCAGTGGCGGGCGCGGCACTGGCCAGCCCTGCCAGAAGGGCAATAAATCTCAACATGGTCTGGTCCTGAAACGGGCTCGTGAAAAAGCGTCCCGAAAAGGGTCGGGCACGCCCCCTGCCCGAGTCAAGTCGGTGTTTCCGGACGCCCCCGGGCCCCGGCACCGTGCTATCCTGCGCGCGGCGGGTCACCCCGGGCCCGCATCATCCCAAAGGTGGCACCATGGCCGTCACGCTTGATATCCAGCAACCGCAGCCGTTCGATCTCGTGGGGTCGACCATCCTCATCGCCGGCAATGCCACGGCCTTTGAGGGGACACTCTCGATCACCGTCTCCGAGGGCCATGACGAGGTCACCTCGTTCATCCAGGTGGGCTCGCTCGGGCTGCGCCAGTTCCAGGGCTCGGTCGAAATCCCCGCCTCGGCGGCCTTCACGCTCAACCGCCTGTTCCTGACGCTGACCGACGACAGCGGCAACGAGAACGGCCCCTCGGTGACGATCCCGGTGCTCTACGGGCCGCTGATCCTGCCCGGCTATGCCGGCTGGCAGCCCTACACGGTGCAGCCTGGCGACACGCTGACCGCCATCGCGCAGTCGCAATACGGCAACGGGGACTTCCAGCCGATCTTCGAGGCGAACCAGAACATCCTTGCCAACCCGAACCTGATCTTCCCCGGGCAGGTGCTGCGCATCCCGCGCAACGACATCTGAGGGCGGCACGGGAAGACGGGCACGAAAAAAGCGCGGCATCCGCCGGGGCACCGCGCCTTGCTCAATCAGACGCGCAGGTCAGTGACCGGCGATCATCTCGGATTGCTTCACGATCACCTCGGCCTGCTTGATCGAGGCGATGTCCACCAGACGGCCCTTGTAGACCGTGGCGCCTTCGCCCTTGGCCTTGGCCTCTTCCATGGCGGCGAGGATCTCGCGCGCCTCGGTCACCGCCTTTTCCGACGGGGTGAAGACCTCGTTGGCAAGCGCCACCTGCTTGGGGTGGATCGCCCATTTGCCGACCATCCCCAGCGTCGCCGAGCGCAGCGCCTGCGCGCGGTAGCCCTCGTCGTCGGAGAAGTCGCCGAAGGGGCCGTCCACCGGCAGCACGCCATGGGTGCGGCAGGCGGCGACGATGGCAGCCTGCGCCCAGTGCCACGGGTCGGACCAGTGCTTGGCCCCCTCGTGCAGCATGTAGTAGTTCTCCTGCGTGCCGCCGATGCCGGTGGTGGCCATGCCCATGGAGGCGGCGAAATCGGCCGCGCCGAGGCTCATGGCCTCGAGGCGCGGGGAGCCGGCGGCAATCTCCTCTACATGCGCGATGCCGGCTGCTGACTCGATGATGACTTCGAACTTGATGGGCCTGGTGCGGCCCCTGGCGCGCTCGACGGCAGTGACCAGCGCGTCGACGGCGTAGAGATCGGCGGCGCAGCCGACCTTGGGGATCATGATCTGGTCGAGCCGGTCCGAGGACTTCTCGAGCAGGTCGACCACGTCGCGGTACCAGTAGGGCGTGTCGAGCCCGTTGATCCGCACCGACAGGGTCTTCTTGCCCCAGTCGATGTCGCCGATGGCCTGGATGATGTTCTCGCGCGCGCTGTCCTTGTCGGAAGGCGCGACCGAGTCCTCGAGATCGAGGTTGATCACGTCAGCCGATGAGCCGGCCATCTTCTCGAAGATCGCAGGGCGCGAGCCCGGACCGAAGAGCTGGCAGCGGTTGGGACGTGCCGGGGCGGCGGGCTGGATGCGGAAGCTCATGTATCACCTCTCCGAGCAAGGAAGTTTCACAAGTGTCGCCGCATGGGTTATTAAATTGCGCAATGCTGCGCAAGCGAAATCCTTGGCCCCGAATGCTGCAGTGCCGAGAGAGTCCCGGGCTGGCGCGCACGATTCTTCGGCGCTGCGCCCGAAATGCACGAATATTCGGCGCAGCCCCCGCAGGCAGGGGTGTTTTCGCGATGGAATTGCATGGGACAGAGGGCAAGATCGCGCCGAATCCAAACACAGGGAAAAGAAATGATCGAGACCCCGTATCTGCTCTTCCTCGGAGACGCACCCGACCCGCTGGCCGCGAAGGTGGCACAGGGGATCAAGGACTGGCGCCCGGAGAACTGCGTGGGCCAGTTCCGCCTCGAAGGCTGCAAGGCCGACCTCAAGATCCCCGACATGACGCTGGCCGAAGCCAAGGCCGCCGGCGCCAAGACGCTGGTGATCGGCGTGGCGAACCGTGGCGGCGTAATCTCGCAGACCTGGAAGAAGGTGCTGGTCGAGGCGCTGGAAGAGGGCTTCGACCTCGCGTCGGGCCTGCACAACCTGCTGCGTGACGAGGAAGACCTTGCCGCCGTGGCCCGCGCCACCGGCCGGACGCTGCACGACGTGCGCATCCCCTCCGTCAAGTACCCGATCGCCAACGGCGAGCCCCGCAAGGGCAAGCGCCTGCTGGCCGTGGGCACCGACTGCTCGGTCGGCAAGATGTATACCGCGCTCGCGCTCGACGCGGCGATGCGCGAGAAGGGCATGAAGTCGACCTTCCGGGCCACCGGCCAGACCGGCATCCTGATCACCGGCGACGGCGTGCCGCTCGACGCGGTCATCGCCGACTTCATGGCAGGCTCCATCGAGTACCTGACCCCGGACAACGACGACGACCACTGGGACATCATCGAGGGCCAGGGCTCGCTGTTCCACGTGTCCTACTCGGGCGTGACCATGGCGCTGGTGCACGGCGGCCAGCCGGACGCGCTGGTGCTCTGCCACGAACCGACCCGCAGCCACATGCGCGGCCTGCCGGGCTACCAGCTTCCGACCATCGAAGCGGTGCGCGACATGGCGCTGACGCTGGCGCAGGTCGCCAACCCCGCCTGCAAGGTGATCGGCGTGTCGATCAACACCCAGCACATGGGCGAGGACGAGGCCGTCGCCTATTGCAAGGAGATCGAGGACCGCATGGGCCTGCCCTGCGTCGATCCCTACCGCCACGGCGCCGAGCGCCTGGCCGAGGCGGTTGCCGCGCTCTGACGCGTTTGGCACTGTTGCAACGAACCACGGGCGGCGGCGCGATCTGCGCCGCCGCCAGTCAATCATTTACGGCAAGATGAAGGGGCGAACACTTGAGCATCGAGGTCACGCGCGACACGTTCAGACTGGCACAGGTCTTCACCATTTCGCGGGGCAGCCGCACCGAGGCAAAGGTGCTGACGGTGAAGGTGACCCGCAACGGGGTGACCGGCTGGGGCGAGTGCGTCCCCTACGCGCGCTATGACGAGACGCTCGAAAGTGTCGAGGCCGAGATCATGGGCCTGCCCGCCGACGTGAACCGCGAGGCGCTGCAGGGGCTGCTGCCGGCCGGCGCCGCCCGCAACGCCGTCGACTGCGCGCTCTGGGATCTCGAGGCCAAGGCCTCGGGCAAGCGCGTGTGGGAGATGCTGGGCATGCCCGCGCCCGGCCCCGAGATCACCGCCTACACGCTGTCGCTCGACACCCCCGACAACATGCGCGCGCAGGCCGAGAAGAACGCCTTCCGGCCGCTCCTGAAGATCAAGCTCGGCACCCCCGACGACATGCCCCGGCTCGAGGCCGTGCGGGCGGGAGCGCCCAACGCCACCATCATCGTCGATGCCAACGAGGGCTGGAGCGCCGAGGTCTACGCCGATCTCGCGCCGCACCTCGTGCGTCTGGGCGTGGCGCTGGTCGAACAGCCGCTGCCCGCGGGCGACGACGACGCGCTGATCGGGATGGACCGCCCGGTGCCGGTCTGCGCCGACGAGAGCGCCCATGACCGCGCCTCGCTGCCCAGGCTCAAGGGCAAGTACGACATCGTCAACATCAAGCTCGACAAGACCGGCGGCCTGACCGAGGCGCTGGCCCTGCGCGAGGCCGCGCAGGCCGAGGGCTACGGCATCTTCGTCGGCTGCATGGTCGGCTCGTCGCTGGCGATGGCGCCGGCAGTGCTGCTGGCGCAGGGCGCCGCCTTCACCGATCTCGACGGACCGCTGCTGCTGGGCGAGGACCGCGCCACGCCGCTGCGCTTCGACGACGCCGGCGTGCACCCGTCGTCGCCCGAGCTCTGGGGCTGATCACCGCCGGTCGATGTAGGTTCTCATGCAGGCCGTCCCGCCCTCCAGCGTCACGTCGTACCGCGAAACCGCGGCCGGCACCTCGACGCCAGTGCAGAGCTCGAAGCTGTTTTCGCCGGACCTGCGGTACTCGACCGCGGCGGCGAAGCCGGTGAGGGTCTGCGGGTTGCGTGCGCAGCTCATCGGATCGAGCGTCTCCGGGAGGCCTTCTTGAGCCAGCGCCTCGCAATCGCGGACCTCGTTGCTCAGCACCCTGAGATCGGCCAGCCGCGCCCGGTCGCGGCGCTCGGCCTGGCCCTGCGCCGGGCCGCCGATGGTGGCGAAGGACAGTCCCAGCGCCAGCACGGAAAGCGCGATGATCGCCCAGCCTGCGGCGGTGGCCAAGGGACGGGTCGCGCCCTCGCGCTCCTGCCGGAAGAACGCCAGCACGATGCCCGAGATACCCGCGACCACGGCGGATTTCGCCAGGAAGCGCGCGGTCATCTGGCCGTCGAGGAAGGTGTAGATCAGGAAAAGCGCGTCGCTCAGCAGGGTGATCACCGCGATCAGCAGCGCCAGCGACGACAGCCAGCGCCGGATGGTCCCGGGGCGCCGCGCCGGATCGGCGCGCAGGCCGCGGGCATCGGCGCGCTGCAGCGCCCAGAACACCGGGGTGAAGACGATCAGCGCCGCCATCGACCAGCGCAGCCCGCTGGCGGAGCCCTGCATCAGCCGGTCCGGCTCGGGCAGCCAGATGTTGATC
>NZ_JAATOS010000321.1:0-4573 GCF_011806505.1 Salipiger sp. HF18
GGCCGCCCTCTCCGCCCCCGCCGACCCCGCCCCCACGGATGCCGCCCGCACCGCCGCCCGCGGCCCCTTCCTCGCGCCGGGCATCGTCGACATCGGTGTCAAGGTGGGCGAGCCCGGCGACCGCCACAAGGAAAGCTACAAGACCGCGGGTCTGGCCGCCGCCGCCGGTGGCGTCACCACCATCGTCACCCGCCCCGACACCACGCCCGCCATCGACACCCCCGAGGTGCTCGAGTTCATCCGCGACCGGGCCGAGGACGACAGCCCGGTGAACGTGCTGCCGATGGCGGCGCTCACCAAGGGCCGGGCGGGCCGAGAGATGACCGAGATCGGCTTCCTGCTCGACGCCGGCGCCGTGGCCTTCACCGATTGCGACCACGTGGTCACCGACACCAAGGTGCTGGCCCGCGCCATGACCTATGCCCGCTCGCTCGGCGCGCTGGTCATCGGCCACCCGCAGGAGCCCGGCCTTTCGAAGGGCGGCGCCGCCACCAGCGGCAAGTTCGCCTCGCTGCGCGGCCTGCCCTCGGTCTCGCCGATGGCCGAGCGCATGGGGCTCGACCGCGACATCGCGCTCGTCGAGATGACCGGCGTGCGCTACCACGCCGACCAGATCACCACGGCCCGCGCGCTGCCGGCGCTGGAGCGCGCCAAGAAGAACGGCTTCGACGTCACGGCGGGCACCTCGATGCACCCCCTGACGCTGAACGAGATGGACCTCGCCGACTACCGCACCTTCTTCAAGGTCAAGCCGCCGCCGCTGCGCTCTGAAGACGACCGGCAGGCAGTGGTCGAGGCGGTGCGCTCGGGCCTCATCGACATCATCGGCAGCTTCCACACACCGCAGGACGAGGAATCGAAGCGCCTGCCCTTCGAGGAGGCCGCAAGCGGCGCCGTCGGGCTCGAGACCATGCTGCCGGTGCTGCTGCGGCTCTACCACTCGGGCGAGCTCGACCTGCCGACGCTGTTCCGCGCGCTGTCGCTGAACCCGGCGCGGCGGCTGGGGCTGCCCTGCGGGCGCATGGCGGCGGGCGCGCCTGCCGACCTCGTGCTCTTCGACGCCGACAAGCCGTTCATCCTCGACCGCTTCAAACTGCAGTCCAAGTCGAAGAATACCCCCTTCGACGGCGCCCGGCTTCAGGGTAAGGTGCTCGCAACCTTCGTCGCCGGCAAGGCAGTCTACCGGAGCGCCTGATGTTTCCCGAGATCACCACCGCCCCCGTCCTGCTCGCGCTCTGGGCCGCGATCGGGTACCTGCTGGGCTCGATCCCCTTCGGCATGGTCCTGACCCGGGCGATGAAGCTCGGCGACCTGCGCAGCATCGGCTCGGGCAACATCGGCGCCACCAACGTGCTGCGGACCGGCAACAAGGCGGCCGCCGCCGGCACGCTGATCCTCGACGGCGGCAAGGGCGCGGTGGCGGTGCTGCTGGCGCGCTGGTTGGGCGCCGAGGACGCGGCGCAGCTGGCAGGCTTCACCGCCTTCCTCGGACATTGCTACCCGGTCTGGCTCGGCTTCCGGGGCGGCAAGGGCGTCGCCACCTTCCTCGGCCTCGTACTGGCGCTGAGCTGGCCCGTCGGGCTGCTGAGCTGCGCCACATGGCTCGCCGCCGCCGCGCTGTCGCGGATCTCGAGCGTCGGCGCGCTGGTCGCGGCGCTGATGTCAACCGCGTGGATGCTGCTGCTGCGCGAGTACGAGTTCACAGGCCTGACCCTCGCGCTGACCGTGCTGATCTTCTGGCGCCACCGCAGCAACCTCGAGCGCCTGCGCGAGGGCACCGAGCCCAAGATCGGCAAGAAGGGCTGACCGCGCCCGCCGCGACTCGCCGTTTTCGGACATCATCATCTCCGCGCGCTCGCCTCACGGCGCGGCGCGCGGTATCGTTCTGCCATGCTGGATTTCGACACATGCAATGCCGCAAGGCTCCGCCGCGACCCCGCCTATGACGGCGTGTTTTTCATCGCCGTGCGGACCACCGGCATCTATTGCCGCCCGGTCTGCCCGGTGAAACCGCCGCTGACCCGAAACGTGTCGTTCCTCCCCAGCGCCGCCGCGGCCGAGCGCGCCGGCTACCGCCCCTGCCTGCGCTGCCGCCCCGAGACCGCGCCCTTCTGCGCCGCGTGGAACGGCACCCGCACGACGGTCGACCGGGCGTTGCGGCTGATCGACGAGGGCGCGCTCGACGGCGGCACCGTCACCGCCCTCTCCGGGCGGCTGGGCATCGGCGCCCGCCACCTCGCGCGGCTGTTCTCGGAACAGGTCGGCGCCTCGCCGCTGCAGGTGGCCCTGACCCGGCGCCTGCAGCGGGCCAAGCGGCTGCTCGACGAGACCACCCTGCCGATGGCCGAGATCGCGCAGCGCGCGGGCTTCGGCAGCCTGCGCAGCTTCAACGCCGCCTTCGCGCGGCTCTATGGCCGCGCTCCCTCGACCCTGCGGCGGAGGCGCGCGGCATGACGGCGGCGCTCTCCTGGTGCCACACCGACAGCCCGATCGGCCCGCTGCTGCTGGCCGGCGACCGCGACGCGCTGCATTTCCTGAGCTTCCCGTCCGGCCACAAGGCCTTCGGCCCGCGCGAAGGCTGGCACGAGGACCCCACTCCCTTCGACGCGGTGCGCCGCCAGCTCGACGCCTATTTCGCCGGCACGCTGACACGCTTCGACCTGCGCCTCGCCCCGCAGGGCACCGCCTTCCAGACCCGCGTCTGGCAGCTGCTGGCCGAGATTCCCTACGGCACCACCCGCAGCTACGGCGCGCTCGCCACCCAGCTCGGAACACCAAATGCCAGCCGCGCCGTGGGCGCCGCCAACGGTGCCAACCCGATCCCCATCATCCTGCCCTGCCACCGCGTCATCGGGCAGGACGGCGCGCTCACCGGCTTCGGCGGCGGGGTCGAGGTGAAGCGCTTCCTCCTGCAGCACGAGGCCGAGGTCTCGGGCGTGGCCGAGACGCAACTGTCGCTCTTCTGAAGATACGAACTTGGCTTGACCCGGGAACTTTCCGGGGCAAAACCCGGTTTGCACTCCGTACGAAAGGAGCCAGTCTCATGAGCGCACTAATCACACTTCTTCTCATGGCAGCCAGCATCGTCGGACTGTTCAGCCTCAGCGCAGTGGCCATCTGGTGGGCCGGTCGCCTGCCGATCCGCGACAGCGCCGTCCCGACCGTCGCCTCGGTCAAATCCGGGCTCTGATGCCATTGCCCGCCGCCGCGCCCCGCAGGGCACGGCGACCGCTTGGCTGACCGCCCGACGCCTCTCAGAGCTTCCCGGAAAGCACCAGGTCGAGATCCTCGAGCCGGTCCTGCCCCCAGAAGCTCTGCCCGTCCTCCAGTATGTAGAACGGCGCGCCGAACACCCCGGCATTGACCGCGTCCTCGAGATTGGCGGCATAGGTCTCAGCCCCGGCGAGCATGCCGCTGAAGGTCAGACCCGGATCGAAGCCCGCCGCCTTCAGGCAGTCCTGCACGACCGAATCCTCGGCGATGTCGCGGTCCTCGACCCAGACCGCGCGCAGGATCGAATGCACCAGTCCGCCGAGATCGCCGCCCCCGGCCTTCTGCGCCGCGATGATGGCGTAGGACGCCGGCGCCGCGTTGGTCGGCCAGTGCGCCGGCTTCATGTTGAGCGGCATCCCGGCCTTCTTCGCCTGCCGCGGCAGCTCCTGCGCCCGGTAGGCCATGCGCGAGGGATGCCGGTCCTTCGGCGCCAGCCCCCCGGTGCGGGTGAACAGCGTCATGATGTCGAGCGGCTTGTAGGTGATATCGAGCCCGTGGGCGTCGGCGATCTTCTCCAGCCGCTGCCCCGCGAGGTAGGCATACGGAGAAAGAACCGAGAAATAGTAATCCAGATGCGCCATTGCGTGCTTCCCTGTCCTGAGCGTCTTTGCCCCACGCTACCTGCGTGATAAGCGACCGGCAACGTCACGAATCTGTCATCGCTGCCGGAGCCCCCGTCCATGCCGACCGTCATTGAGCCCAAGCTTATCGCGGGCAATTCCAACAAGCCTCTCGCCAATGCCATCTCGCGCCGGATGTCGCTCTACCGCGGCATGTCCGTGGGACTGGTGGACGCCCGCGTCGAACGGTTCAACGACCAGGAGATCTTCGTCGAGGTCTACGAGAACGTCCGCGGCGAGGACATGTTCATCATCCAGTCGACCTCGCGCCCGGCGAACGACAACCTGATGGAACTGCTGATCATGGCGGACGCGCTGCGCCGCTCCTCGGGGTCCCGTATCCCCGCGGTGACCCCCTACTTCGGCTACGCCCGCCAGGACCGCCGCACCAAGGCCCGGACCCCGATCACCGCCAAGCTGGTGGCCAACATGATCCACGAGGCCGGCATCGAGCGGGTGCTGACCATGGACCTGCACGCCACCCAGATCCAGGGCTTCTTCGACATCCCCGTCGACAACCTCTACGCCTCGCCGGTCTTCGCGCTCGACATCCTCAAGCATTTCGAGGGCGGGCTCGAGGACGTGATGATCGTCTCCCCCGACGTTGGCGGCGTGGCGCGCGCGCGCGAGCTCGCCAAGCGCATCAACGCCCCGCTCTCGATCGTGGACAAGCGCCGCGA
>NZ_JAATOS010000322.1:0-4555 GCF_011806505.1 Salipiger sp. HF18
ACGACGAGGAAGCCGTCACCCCCGAGACCATCGCCGCGGTCGAGGCGGCGCTGCAGCAGGTCGCACCGGACATCCGCTTCGTCTCGGTCGAGAGCGTCGGGCCCAAGGTGTCGGGCGAGCTCATCCAGACCGCCTTCCTCGCCGTGGCGCTCGCCATCGGCGCGGTGCTGGTCTACATCTGGCTGCGCTTCGAATGGCAGTTCGCCGCCGGGGCGGTTCTGGCGCTGGTGCATGACGTGCTGCTGACGATCGGGGTGTTCTCCGAGGTGGGCATCCGCTTCGACCTGTCGATCATCGCGGCGCTGCTGACCATCGTCGGCTACTCGCTGAACGACACGGTGGTGGTTTTCGACCGGGTGCGAGAGAACCTGATCAAGTACAAGAAGCGCCCGCTGAAGGAAGTGCTGAACATCTCGATCAACGAGACGCTGAGCCGGACCATCATGACCTCGCTCACCACGCTGCTGGCGCTCTTCGCGCTGTTCGCACTGGGCGGCGACGTGATCCGCGGCTTCGTCTTCGCGATGATCTGGGGCGTCTTCGTCGGCACCTACTCGTCGATCTTCGTGGCCTCGGCCCTCCTGCTGTGGCTGGGCGTCAAGCGCGACTGGTCGAAGCCGGACGCCGAGGCCGAGGCCAACGGCAAGTCCAAGTCGAAGGGCCCGTCCGCAGGCGCGAGTGTCTGACGCCTTCGCCCAGGCCCTGGCAGTCCCCGGGCTCTGGGTGATGCTCGTCACGTGTTTCGTGGCGGGGCTGGTCTACGGCTTCGCCGGCTTCGGCTCGGCGCTGGTCTTCATGCCGGTGGGGGCGATCTTCCTGCCGGTGCAGACCTCGATCGCGGCCTTCAGCCTGTGCTCGCTGGCCTCGGTCTTCACCGTGCTGCCGCGCGCCGTCACCGAGGTGAACCGGCGCAACACGGTGCTGATGGTGGGCGCGGCGCTGCCCGCCGTCGCGGTCGGGCTCTGGGTGCTGAAACAGGCCGACATGACGTGGCTCCGCTGGGCGGTGGTGAGCGTGGCCGCGGTGACGCTGGCGGCGCTGGTGACCGGCTGGCGCTACCGCGCGGTGCCCGGGCCGGGGATGCGCATGGCGGTGGCCGGGGCCACCGGCTTCGTCGGCGGCGCGACCGGCCTTCTGGGCCCGGTGCTCATCCTGTTCCAGCTCGCGGGGCAGGACACGGTGGCGCGGTCGCGGGCCACGATCCTCGTCTTCCTGACCCTCACCACGGTGCTGTTGCTGCCGCTCATGGCCCTTCAGGGCCTCTTGACCGAGGCGGCCATTCCTCTTGGACTTCTCATGCTTCTGCCGTATGGTCTGGGCACGAAAGTGGGCCAGGCGCTGTTCAGACCGGCACGGGAGGAGGGATACCGTGTTGTGGCCTACCTTATCATCGCAACGGCAATCGTGCTGGGATTGCCGGTATGGGACTAGGGGACTACCATGCAGATGAAGGAAATCAGCTTCGGGGCAGCGCAGCCCGTGGACGGTTATGGCCCGGGGTTTTTCCGGGTCGGTGGCCGTGCGGTCGAGGGTGCCCTGTGCCTGTCTGTGGAAGGCGCCCTCGCTTGGGGTGGGCTCGAGGACGCGGAAACGCTCGTCCGGCTCGCCGATGATGCCGACGTGATTCTCATCGGGACCGGCACCTCCATGGCGCCGTTGCCGAAGGGGCTCTCGGAGCGACTGGCAGAGGCCGGAGTCGGATTCGAGATCATGAACTCGCCCTCAGCCTGCCGTACCTACAACGTGCTGCTCGGCGAAGGCCGGCGCGTCGCGCTGGCGGTTCTGCCGGTCTGACGCGGCGCCTCCGGGCGGCGGTGGCAGGGTGCGTCGTTCCGGACTGACGAAACGGCGGGGCGACGCTCCGCCGCGCGCTTTTGCCGCTTTTCCCGGACGTGGGGCTGAGGTACTTCCGACCCCATGATGCTGACTGTGCGCGATCTTGCGGTCTCCCGGGGCGGGGTGCCGGTGCTTGAGGGGGTCTCGTTCGACCTCGCGTCCGGCCGTGCGCTGGTGCTGCGCGGCCCCAATGGCTGCGGCAAGACCACGACGCTGCGCACCGTGGCGGGGCTGCAGCCGCCCTTCGAGGGCACCATCGAGGGTGCCGGCGAGCGCATCGCCTATGCCGCCCATTCCGACGGTCTGAAATCCATGCTTTCGGTGACCGAGAACCTGCGCTTCTGGGCGCAGGTCTTTGGCACGACCGACATCGCCCCGGCGCTGCGGGACTTCGATCTAGAGGGGCTGGCGGACCGGCTCGCGGGCAATCTCTCGGCCGGGCAGAAGCGTCGGCTGGGGCTGGCGCGGCTGATGGTCACCGGGCGCCCGGTCTGGGTGCTGGACGAGCCCACGGTGTCGCTCGACACGGCCTCGGTGGCGCTCTTCGCCGCAGCGGTGCGCCGGCATCTCGCCGAGGGCGGCTCGGCGCTGATCGCCACCCACATCGACCTCGGCATCCCCGAGGCGGAGATCTTCGACATGACCCCCTACAAGGCCGCGCCCCGCGCGGCGGTGCAGGACGAGGCCTTCCTGTGATCGCGCTGCTGCTGAGGGACCTGCGGCTGGCGGTGCGCGCCGGGGGAGGCTTCGGCCTCGGGCTTGCGTTCTTCCGGAGGGAGAGGGGGGGGGTACCCTTCGGCGTCGGGCCCGAGACCGGCCTGCTGTCGCGCATCGCGCCCGGGGTGCTGTGGATCGGCGCGCTCCTGGCTTGTCTGCTGTCGCTCGACCGCATCCTCGCGCTCGACTGGGAGGACGGCTCGCTCGATCTGCTGGCCACCGCGCCGCTGCCGATGGAGGGCATCGTCACCGTCAAGGCGCTGGCGCACTGGCTGACCACGGGCCTGCCGCTGGTGCTGGCGGCGCCGCTGCTGGGCGTGCTGCTGAGCCTGCCGCCGGGCGGCTATCTCTGGGTCATGGTGTCGCTCGCAGTGGGCACGCCGGCGCTGTCGGTCATCGGCACCTTCGGCGCGGCGCTGACAGTGGGGCTGAAGCGCGGCGGGTTGCTGCTGTCGCTGCTGGTGCTGCCGCTCTACGTGCCGACGCTGATCTTCGGCGCCGAAGTGGCCCGGCGCGGGGCCGAGGGGCTGGCGGTCGAGACGCCGCTTCTGATGTTGGGCGGCGTCAGCGCAGGCGTCATCGCGCTGCTGCCCTTCGCGAGTGCCGCGGTGCTGCGCATCAACCTGCGGTGACGGGGGCGGCCTGTGCGCTCCGGGAGCCTCGGGCTGCGGCGCCACGTGCCCTTGCTCATGACGCAAAATTCAGGTGAAACCATCCAGCAGCTGCGCTAGGGGAGAGCCATGTCGATCTGGGAATACGCCAACCCCGTGAAATTCATCCGCACCACGGATGTGGTGCTACCGTGGATCTCGGTTGCGGCGGTGCTGTGCCTCGCGACCGGACTGGTCTGGGGCTTCTTCTTCACTCCCGACGACTACCGGCAGGGCTCGACCGTCAAGATCTTCTACCTGCACGTGCCCGCCGCGATGATGGCCATCAACGCATGGGCGATGATGCTGGTGGCGTCGCTGGTCTGGATCGTACGCCGCCACCACGTCTCGGCGCTGGCCGCCCGCGCCGCCGCGCCGGTGGGCGCCACCTTCACGGTGATCGCGCTTGCGACCGGGGCGCTCTGGGGGCAGCCGATGTGGGGCACCTGGTGGGCGTGGGATCCGCGCCTGACCTCGTTCCTGGTGCTGTTTCTCTTCTACCTCGGCTACATGGCGCTCTGGTCCGCGATCGAGAACGACGACACCGCCGCCGACCTGACCTCGATCCTCTGCCTCGTGGGATCGGTCTTCGCGATCCTGTCGCGCTACGCGGTGCTGTTCTGGAACCAGGGCCTCCATCAGGGCGCGTCGCTGTCGCTCGACAAGCAGGAGAACGTGTCAGACATCTTCTGGTACCCGGCGCTGGTCTGCATCGCGGGCTTCGTGCTGCTCTTCGTGGCGTTGGTCTTCCTGCGCACCCAGACCGAAATCCGCGCCCGCCGCTCGCGCGCGCTGCTGGCACGGGAGCGCCAGGCATGATGCCCGACCTCGGAAAATACGCCTTTGCCGTGCTCGCCTCCTATGGCGTCGGGCTCGGGCTGATCGTCATCCTCGTGGTGGCAAGCGTGCTGCGGGCCCGCAAGGTCCGGGCAGAGCTGGAACAGATCGAACAGCGGAGCAAACGACATGGCTGAGAGCAACGACGCACCGGCGCGGAAGATCTCACCGCTCATGATCCTGCCGCCACTGATCTTCGCGGCCTTCGCGATCATGGCCTATCTGGGCATGCAGCGCGGCGACACCCACACGCTGCCGTCGACCTTCATCGGCCAGCAGGCGCCGGGGCTGCCGCCCGAGACGCTCGAGGGCTTTGGGGGCGTGACCGACGCCGACCTGCGCGACGGGCAGGTGACGGTGGTGAACTTCTGGGCCTCGTGGTGCCCGCCCTGCCGCGCCGAACACCCCCGGCTGCTGGAGCTGCAGCAGGAGGGCGTGCGCATCGTCGGTGTCAATTTCAAGGACAAGGCCGGGGCCGCGGGCAGCTACCTCACCGAGGAGAAGTCGCCCTTCAT
>NZ_JAATOS010000323.1:0-4538 GCF_011806505.1 Salipiger sp. HF18
TAATGCACGAAGGAGAGCCGCAGCACCCCCTGCGCGGGCGCGATTCCGAGCGCCTCGAGCGGACGCACCGCGTAGAAATCGCCGCCGCCCGCCATCACCTTGTGCGCGGCCAGCGCCTCGGCCACAGGGGCCGCGGGCTCCTGCAGCGCCACCGCCACCGTGGGCGCGCGCCGGACAGCCTCGCGCGGGCCGATGAGCCGCACCGAGTTGCGCGCGCCCAGGAAATCGAGCAGCGGCTGCATGAGCTGCACTTCGTGCGCATGCATGAGCCCCGCGACCTCGCCCGGGGTCACGCCCTGATGCGCGGCCAGCGCCTCGACGTAGTCCACCATGCCGGCGCAGGCGGCGACCTGCGCGTGATCGGGGCCGGCGGGGGTGAAGCGCTTGTAGAGCACGTCGCCGTTGAAGAAATGCGCCTGGTTGGGCAGCGCGTCACCCAGCTCGTGGCGGATCACCATGATGCCCTGATGCGGCCCGTAGGTCTTGTAGGCGGAGAACACGTAGATGTCGCAGCCAAGCGCATCAACATCGGGGAAGCCGTGCGGCGCGTAGCTCACGCCGTCGACGCAGGTGAAGGCCCCTGCGGCATGGGCGGCGGCGGTGATCTCGGCCACCGGGTTGATCTCGCCCACCACGTTCGAGCAATGCGGGAAGCAGACCAGCCGGACCTTCTCGTCCTTCAGCAGCTGTGCCAGCGCGTCCGGGTCGAGATGGCCGGTCACCGGATCGATGCGCCATTCGCGCACCTCGATGCCGTCTTCGGCGAGCCGGCGCCACGCGCCGGTGTTGGCCTCGTGGTCATGTGGCGTGACGATGATTGCGTCTCCGGGCGACAGGAACTGGCGGAAGGCCTGCGCGAGCACGTAGGTGTTTTGCGAGGTCGAGGGGCCGAAGCTCACCTCGTCGGTGGCGACGCCCAGCAGCCCGGCCAGCCGCGACCGTGCCTCGTCCATTTCGGCGCCACCCGCCTGTGCCGCGGGATAGGGTCCGTAGGGTTGCACCTTGCGCTCGTGGTAGAAGCGGAACAGCCGGTCGATCACCGGCTTGCAGGTGTAGGAGCCACCCGCGTTCTCGAAGAAGGCCCAGCCCTCGAGCGACGGCTCGGCAAAGGCGGGGAACTGCCCGCGCACGAAGTCAAGATCCAGCATGTCGTCGTCTCCCCTGCATTTGCCCGCACCAAAGCGGCGAAAGCGGCAAGGGTCAAGACGCGGCCGAGGGGTCATTGCGGCCCCCTCATCACGAAAGCGCGCGGACCACAGGGGCCCGCGCGCCCTCGAGATTACCAGGGGTTGAGCGCGCGTCAGGCGCGACGCTCGGCCTGCAGACCGCGCCAGATGGCGAAGCACATCACCAGCAGCACGCACGTGAACGGAAGACCCGTCGAGATCACCATCGACTGTAGCGATTGCAGCCCGCCCGCGGAGAGCAGCAGCACGATGGCCACCGCGCCCTCGAAGACGCACCAGAACACACGCTGCGGCACGGGCGCATCGACCTTGCCACCGGCGGTGATGGGGTCGATGACCAGCGAGCCCGAGTCCGACGAGGTCACGAAGAACACGATGACCAGCACGATCGCGATGACCGAGGTGATGGACGAGAGCGGCAGCCCCTCGAGCATTGCGAAGAGCGACAGCGGCGGGTTGTAGCTGTCGATGACCTGAGCCTTCACGGCGCTGTTGGCCGGGTCGGAGACGACCTGGTCGATGGCCACACCGCCGAAGACCGCCATCCACAGCACACAGACGAGGCTCGGGATGATCAGCACGCAGATCACGAACTCGCGCACGGTCCGCCCGCGCGACACGCGCGCGATGAACATGCCCACGAACGGCGACCAGGAGATCCACCACGCCCAGTAGAACGAGGTCCAGCCCTGCACGAAGCCGGTGTCGTCACGGCCGACCGGGTTCGAGAGCGGAACGACATCCACCAGATACGCCCCGAGACCGGTGACGAAATCCGAGAGGATGACCATGGTCGGGCCGGCGAAGAGCACGAAAAGCAGCAGCACGGCGGCGATCGCCATGTTGATCTCGGACAGCACCTTCACGCCGCCGTCGAGACCGCGCAGCACCGAGACAAGCGCGATGCCGGTGATGCAGGTGATGATGATGACCTGCATGGTCGGGCCGATGGGCAGGCCGAAGACGTGGTTGAGCCCGGCATTCGCCTGCTGCGCCCCGAAGCCCAGCGAGGTGGCCAGACCGAAGAGCGTGGCGAAGACCGCGAGGATGTCGATGACGTGGCCCCACCAGCCCCAGACGCGTTCGCCGAGGATCGGGTAGAAGGCCGAGCGGATCGTCAGCGGCAGCCCCTTGTTGTAGCTGAAGAGCGCCAGCGCCAGAGCCACAACCGCGTAGATCGCCCAGGGGTGCAGGCCCCAGTGGAAGATCGTCGCCCCAAGGCCCATGGTCTTGGCGGCGTCGACGTTCTCGGGGATGAGCTCGCCCGCCTCGTTGAACGGCGACGGCACGCCCAGCGGCTCGGAGATCGCCATGTGGTAAACCGGTTCGAGCACGCCGAAGAACATCAGGCCGATGCCCATGCCGGCGGCGAAGAGCATCGCGAACCAGCCGATGTAGGTGTAGTCGGGCGAGGCCTCGGCGCCGCCGAGGCGCACCGAACCCGCCGGCGTCACGATCAGCAGCAGGCAGAACAGCACGAAGATGTTCGCCGCCCCGAGGAAGAACCAGTCGAAGGGCTTGGTGACGGTGTTGAACAGCCAGGGGAAGAGCGAGCCCGCCTGTGCCGGAAGCGCCAGCGCGTAGAACACGAAGGCGACGATGGCGATCCCCGAGATGGCGAAGACCGGGTTGTGGATGTCAAAGCCGAACGGCCCCAGCGATCCGTCTATGTTGTCCTGACCGATCTCGTAATCGGTGTCGATGATATCCGCGCTGCCTTCCGGCGCGGGGATACCCTGGTCGGCGTTCGTGTCACTCATGTCACGACATATCCCTCTTTTTGTTGTGGTTTCGCAGCTGAGACCCCGTGCGGGCGAACCCGCGGAACGGGGCTCAGCGCACCAGCATCACCGAAACATCCGCCCGCGAGGCAATGCTGCCTCCGTTGGACGGCCAGAAATGGTCCGCGACGTTGGGAATGTGGCTTGCCATGACCACGAGATCGGCCCCGGTCTCCGTCACCGCCTTGAGCAGCGTCGGATCGAGATCGACCGCGGGGTCGTGGCTGGTGAAGGCGCGCGCCTCGGTCGCGATGCCGCGCTCGGTCGCCTGACTGGCGGCGAAGGCGGCGAGCTTCTCGGCATATTCCGCAGGGGTGTGCGCGATCTTCGAGGGAAGCGACGCCGTCACCCCCACATAGACTGCCGTGGCCCCGTAATGCGCCGCCAGATCCGCCGCGCAGAGCAGGGCTTTTTCAAGCTTCTCCGCGTGCATGAGATCCACCGGCACCATGATGCGTTTGAACATCGGTCCCTCCTATGTCCCGTCCCGCCGGAATTCTTCCGGCTCCCGATAGGTGCTTGTGCCGTAGTGCGGCACCTTGCCCGGTCTCGGGTCTTGATGTTGGTGACGGCGTGTTCGGCGCGTCACGACTGCAAGCCTAGCGCGAATGGGCCCGAAAGCAAAAACCCGGGCGGCAGATGGATGTCTGTTTGCGACATTATCTGGTCGCAAACGCGCCAGAGGGACCCGGTTAACATCGCCCGCCCCGGAATCGCAACCCGATCACGGGACGTAACGGAAGGGTCAGGCGTTGACGTCGACGACGACGCGGCCCTTGACCTGCCCCTTGAGAATGTCGGCGCCGAGCGCCGGCATTGCTCCCCCCACGGCCTCGGCGCAGCCGGCCCAAGTCTCGCTCTCGAACGGGCGCTTCTCGGTATCGGGCAGGTGCTTGAGGGCGGGCTGCTTCACCGAGGCCGCTGTCCCGCCGCTCGCCGCGTCCTTCTCGACCGCCAACGCGTTGAACATCTTCTCCTCATTGCGAAGGGGCATACGTGCGCCCCGCGTCTCAGTGCTGCGGATCTACCATCGCGGCCCCTGCCCGGGTCACAGCCACGGCCCCTCGCCCGGCATGAAGGCAAGATCGCTGACCCAGCCCTCGGCGCCTTCGGCGGTTACCATCGCGTGGATCTGGCCACGGTGGTGGGCCTGATGGTTGAACATGTGCGCGACGCAAAGCCCGAGTGGCCTGACCTGTTCGCGGCCGGTGGCGCCGGAATACCAGCGCAGGTCGCTGCTGAGCTCGACCGCGCGCAGCCCCTCGCCCCAGAGGATCAGCCGCGAATCCAGCCGGAAGCGCTCGGCGCTCCACGCGCCCAGCGTGGGCGTCATCTCGACGCTGCCGGAGATCCCGACCTCGGGCCGCGGCCAGCCGGCGAAACGGCTCATCCAGACCATGTCGGCCCAGAGCAGGTGGTTCACCGTGGCGAAGATCGACCCGAAGAAGGCGCCGCGCTCGGCGCGCCGGGCGGCATCGGGCATCGCCTCGAGCACGCTCTTCATCTGCCGGTTCTGCCATGCATTGTACCGCGCCATCGTCAGCACGAACTCGGGGCTCAGCATCGGGGG
>NZ_JAATOS010000324.1:0-4533 GCF_011806505.1 Salipiger sp. HF18
GCCACGCGTCGTATTCGGCGTCGTGGCCGGCAGCGAGCAGCTCCTCGAACAGGATCGTCACCTTCTGCCCGTTGGGGGTGGCAAGGCTGTAGAGCTGGAACGGGTGCTCTCCGGTCGGCAGCTCCTTGTCGTGGGTCGCCCCCGCGATGGGACGGTTGAGCGACGCCCACTGGCCGCCGTTCTCCTTTTCCCAAGTCCAGACCCGGGGCGGGGTGTACTCTTCGGTCATTGGCGCATTCCCTTCCGATTGTTCCCCGAGAAACGTAACGACGGATCGGGGAAATGCCAGACCCGGACCTGTGCCACGCTGCACAGGTCCCTCGCGCCCGGACGCGCAGGACAGAGATCAGGCGGCCGGGTCGCATCTGTCGCGGAAATGCCCGGCCATGAGGCGGTCCCGGGACGGGATGTCGCGCACCGGGACCATGCCGACGGGCGCCCGCCCGGCACTGTCGATGGGCAGGGGACGGCAGCCGCCGCCGCTGCGCCTTCGTCAGACGGGGGATTCCGGACGTCGCGGCGCAGCGCACGTTTCCCTTCTGTTCGTGCGCCCCTATCTTCCCCGACATGAGAGCGCTTCCCACCCCACTCCAAGGCTGGTTCGACCGGCGAGGCTGGCAGATCCACCCGCACCAGAGCGCCATGCTCGAGCGGGCGGACGCGCCCTGCCTGCTGCTGATCGCGCCCACCGGCGGCGGCAAGACGCTGGCGGGGTTCCTGCCGACGCTGGCCGAGCTGACCGAGGCGCCGCGCAGCGGGCTGCACACGCTCTACGTCTCGCCGCTCAAGGCGCTGGCCGCCGACATCCGGCGCAACCTGCTGATCCCCATCGAGGAAGCCGGGCTGCCGATCCGGGTCGAGGACCGCACCGGCGACACCCCCGCCAGCCGCAAGAAGCGCCAGCGCGCCGACCCGCCGCACATCCTGCTCACCACGCCCGAGAGCCTCGCGCTGCTGACCTCCTACGAGGACGCGCCGCGCATGTTCGCGGGGCTGCAGCGGGTGGTGGTGGACGAGGTCCACGCGCTGGCGGAAAGCAAGCGCGGCGACCAGCTGATGCTGGCGCTGGCGCGGCTGCAGGGCATGTGCCCCGACCTGCGCCGTGTCGGGCTCTCGGCCACGGTCGAGGATCCGCAGACCATCGCCCGGCTGCTCGCCCGCCATCCCGATCCCTGCGAGATTGTCGAGGCCGACCCCGGCCCCGAGCCCGACATCTCGATGCTGGTCACCGAGGCCGCGCCGCCGTGGTCCGGGGGCGGCGCCGCCTACAGCATTCACGCGGTGCTCGAGCAGGTGAAGCAGCAC
The DNA here is from genome assembly GCF_011806505.1 of Salipiger sp. HF18. Lineage (NCBI taxonomy): Bacteria > Pseudomonadati > Pseudomonadota > Alphaproteobacteria > Rhodobacterales > Roseobacteraceae > Salipiger > Salipiger sp. HF18. Next base: position 1,306 of record NZ_JAATOS010000324.1, read on the forward strand.
CGTACCACGCTGATCTTTCACAACACGCGGGCGCAGGCCGAGATCTTCTTCCACAACCTCTGGCTCGCCAACGAGGACGCGCTGCCGATCGGCATCCACCACGGCTCGCTCGACCGCGGCCAGCGCGAAAAGGTCGAGGCCGCGATGGTCCGGGGCGAGCTGCGCGCCATCGTCTGCACCGGCTCGCTGGACCTCGGGATCGACTGGGGCGACGTGGATCTGGTGATCCAGATCGGCGCGCCGAAGAACGTCAAGCGGCTGGTGCAGCGCATCGGGCGGGCCAACCACCGGTACAACGCGCCATCGAAGGCGCTGCTGGTGCCCGCCAACCGCTTCGAGGTGGTCGAATGCCTCGCCGCGCTCGAGGCCGTGAAGGAGCACGATCTCGACGGCGAGTGGCGCGGACGCGGGCCGCGCGACGTGCTTTGCCAGCACATCCTCATCGCCGCCTGCGCCGGGCCGTTCGGGGCTGATGCGCTTTACGCCGAGATGACGCAGGCCGGGGCCTACGCCGACCTCACCCGGGCCGAGTTCGACGCCTGCCTCGCCTTCTGCGCCACCGGCGGCTACGCGCTGCGGGCCTACGACCGCTGGCAGCGCTTGCTGCAGCGCCCGGACGGGCTCTGGCAATTGCGCGACCCACGCTCGGCGGCGCGCATCCGGCAGAACATCGGCACGATCCAGGACACCGACACGCTCAAGGTCCGCTGGCGCGGCCGTGGCGGCGCGCCGCTGGGCGAGATCGAGGAAGGCTTCGCCACCTCTCTCAGCCGCGGCGACACCTTCCTCATCGGTGGCCAGATCGTGCGCTACGAGGGCCTGCGCGAAATGGTGGTCGAGGTCACCCGCGACGCCGCGAAGAAGCCCAAGATCGCCACCTTCATGGGCACCAAGTTCGCCACCTCGACGCAGCTCTCGCACCGCATCCTGCGCATGTTCCGCCAGCCCGGATGGCCCGGCCTGCCCGCCCACACCGCCGAGTGGCTGGCGCTTCAGCGCGAGGTCAGCCGGCTGCCAGAGCCCGGCCGCCTGCTGATCGAGAGCTTCCCCCACGACGGGCGCGAGCAGCTCGTGGCCTATGGCTTCGCCGGGCGCAACGCCATGCAGACGCTGGGCCTTCTGCTCACCAAGCGGATGGAGGAAGAGGGGCTCGCCCCCATGGGCTTCGTGTCCTCGGACTATGCGGTGCTGATCTGGGGGCTGGACGCGGTGACCGATCCGGCGCCGCTCTTCGACCTCGCCAAGCTCGAGGCAGGGCTCGAGACATGGCTGCAGGGCAACGCGGTGATGAAGCGCACGTTCCGGGCCTCGGCCACCATCGCGGGGCTCATCGAGCGCAACACCGCGGGCCAGCGCAAGAGCGGGCGGCAGGCGACGATGTCGTCTGACATCCTCTACGACACGCTGGTCAAATACGACCCCGACCACATCCTGCTGCAGATCACCCGCGAGGAGGCGATGCGCGGCATGGTCGATTTCTCCCGCATCCGCGAGATGTGCGAACGGGTGGGCGACCGCATCGACCTGCTGCGGCTGGACCGGGTCTCGCCGCTCTCGGCGCCGCTCTTCCTCGAGCCCGGACGGGTGCCGATCGCCGGCAGCGCGGACGAGCGACTGCTGCGCGACGAGGTGACGGCGCTTTTCGACAGCTCGGGCCTCGCGCTGATTGACAAGGCAAAGTGATTACCGCTCAGGCAGAGTGTCGCCTCCAGGGACTCAATTGCTTGCGTTGCCGGCGCCAAGTCGGCGACCCTTGGTGACAGATTCTTTGTTTTTAGAGCGATGACGCGATTTCCAAGAAATCCATTTCCAAAGGGCTGGTGGATTCTGCCCGGCATTGTCCTCGGCCTGCTGGCGTGGTGGTGGATCGTGCGCGCACTCGGCCGCGTCATGTGCGTATCGCCCGAGTGATCGCCGCCCCCTTGTCTCGCTCCCCCGATTGCGGCAAGGAACATCCCATGAACACCCTCCGCTTCACCTTCCGCGGCGCCGAGCTTGCCGCGCTGCCCTCGGGCGCGCTCTACTGGGAAGACGAGCGGCTGCTGGTGGTCTCGGACCTGCATTTCGGCAAATCCGCCCGGCTCTCGGCGGTCGGCGGCGCGGCACTGCCGCCCTACGAGACTCAAGAGACGCTGCTGCGGCTCGAGACGGATCTGACCGAGACCGGGGCTGCCCGGGTGATCTGCCTCGGCGACAGCTTCGACGCCCGCGGCATCGCCGACGAGATGCCCGAGCGCGAAAGGCTCTGGATCGCGCGGCTGCAGGCGGGCCGGGACTGGACATGGATCGAGGGCAACCACGACCCGGGCCCGGTCGCGCTTGGCGGCAGTCACCGCGCCGAGTTGCGGGTCCGCAAGCTTGCGTTCCGGCACATCGCCACGCCCGACGCCGAGGGCGAGGTCTCTGGGCACTACCACCCCAAGGCGCGGCTGCGGCTGCGTGGCAGGGCCCTGACGCGGCCCTGTTTCCTCGTGGACCGGGCGCGGCTGATCCTGCCCGCCTATGGTGCCTATACCGGAGGGCTGCACTGCGACACGGCGGTGCTGACCGGGCTCATGGCACCCGGGGCCACGGCGATTCTCACCGGGCCGTCGCCTGTGGCGATCCCGATGCCGCGCGGCTGAGGCTTGCCAAGCGCCGGGTCGCATGGCCTTCTGCGCGGCATGGATCTCGAGACACGGATAAGGTCGAGCTTCGACCGGCAGACGATGATGCAGACGATCGGCGCGCGGCTGGTTTCGGTGGCACCCGGCGCGGTGAGCATCGAGGCGGCGGTCCGCGGCGACCTGCAGCAGCAGCACGGCTTTGCCCACGCGGCGCTGGCCTTCGCCATCGGCGACAGCGCCGCCGGCTACTCGGCGCTCACGGTGATTCCCGAGGACCACGACGTGGTGACCTCGGAAATGAAGATCCACCTGCTGGCCCCCGCCCGGGGCGAGACGCTGGTGGCCCGGGGCCGGGTGGTGAAATCCGGCCGCAGGCTGGTGATCGTCACGGCGGATGTCTTCGCGGTGGCGGACGGGGTCGAGACCCACGCCGCCCTTCTCACCGGGACGATGGTGCCGCTCTGAGCGGCACCCGCAGGGATCAGGCCGTTAGCCCCTCGGGCTCGGCCAGGCCGTTCGCCCGGCAGCAGGCGGTGACGGTGTTCGCCAGCAGGCAGGCGATGGTCATCGGACCGACGCCGCCCGGCACCGGGGTGATCGCCCCCGCCACCTCGGCGCAGCT
>NZ_JAATOS010000325.1:0-4521 GCF_011806505.1 Salipiger sp. HF18
CGTTCGCTGTCGCCCTGTCCCCTCTTTGTGACGTCGAAGCCGCCTTCATGCGCCAGCCCCCTCCTCACTGTGGTCGAGACCGGGCGGTTGTTGTTCTCCATCTGGTTCAGGTAGGGCAGCGAGATCCCCAGTTTTCCGGCGAAATCCTTCTGCGTCAGGCCGAGGCGGCCGCGCAGGTCGCGCAGCTTGGCGCCAGCATAAAGCTTGCGTGTGGGCATGTCTCCTCCTCCGTCACCCGGCGGGGCGGCCTGCAGGGCAGGGTGGCTTTGCAGCTTAGCGCCGGGTGGTGACGTTCTTTGCAAATCTCGCGCGCCACGTCCAGAGGGCGCGCGTGTGCGGAGGTCAGGATGGGCCGGACGGGGCCGGGCTCAGAGGGCAAGCCCGGCGAGGCGGCGCTCGCGGCGGATCACCAGCAGGATCGACACGATCGAGGCGACGCCGGTGGCGAACATCAGCCAGAGCAGCGGCCACGCGCCGGTGCCGGGTTGCAACAGCGCGCCCGCCAGCGCCGAGAGCGCCGCGCCGCCGCCGATCATGATCGCGCCCGAGAGGCCCGAGGCGGTACCCGCGAGATGCGGCCGCACCGACAGCGCGCCGGCGGTGGCGTTGGGGATGGTCATGCCGTTGCCGAGGCCGACGAAGGTCATGAAGCCGAAGAAGGTCCATTCCGACTGGAAGCCCGCGGCGAAGACCATCAGCGCCGTGCCGAGTCCGGCGGCGTTCAGCACGCAGCCCCAGAGGATCATGCGGTTGATGCCGACCCGCGCCGAGTAGCGCCCCGAAAGGCCGTTGCCGATGAAGTAGCCCACGGCAGGTGCTCCGAAGAAGAACCCCAGCGCCGCGGGCGAGAGGTGGAACACCTCGGAGCCCACGAAGGGCGCGCCGCCGAGATAGGCGAAGAAGGCACCCGACGAGAGCGCGCAGGTCAGCGCGTAGCCCCAGAAGCGCGGGCTGCGGAAGAGCTCGGGGTATTCGCGGAACTGCTGCATCAGCGACAGCCCGCGCGATACCGAGGTCTCGCCGAGGTCGCGCCAGCTCATCCACAGGATCAGCGCACCGAGGATGAACAGGAGCCAGAAGGTCGACTGCCAGCCGAAGGCCTCGTCGAGCATGCCGCCGAACACCGGGCCCACCATCGGCACGACTGCGACGCCCATGGTCACGTAGCCGATCATCGACGCCGCCTGGTCCTGCGGTACCATGTCCCGGACCACCGCACGGCTCAGCACCATGGCCGTGACGACCACGGCCTGGCACATCCTGAAGGTGAGGAAGGTGGCGATGTCGGGGGCGAAGATGCAGCCGAGCGTCGCCCCGAGGAACAGCACCAGGCCCCAGAGAATCACGGGGCGTCGCCCGAACTTGTCCGAGATCGGCCCGATTATGATCTGCAGAAGCGCGTTCACCCCGAGGTAGATCGCCACCGACAGCTGCATGACCCGGTATTCCGTGTGGAAATGCTCGGTCATCCTGGGCAGAGACGGCAGGAACACGTTCATCGCAAGCGCCGACAGCCCGGCCAGCAGGATCAGCGTGACAATATGTGGCGGGGTCGAGCGGTCCAGAAAGCGAACCATGGGTCCATTTTGCATGGCTAGAGCCGTATGGTCCCCCGCGCGGTTTGTCCATTCGGGAAAGCCTGACCCCGGTCTATTTGCTCTTTTGCAATTAGCTCACAATGCCATTTCCAAGCTTTGCAAATTTGCCGAATTTGACTTGAGTGGGAAAGCCGCCTCTGTATGGTCACGCCAAACGAAAGGGACGGCGATGAAAGACATTCTGCACGAACTGGAAGACCGGCGCGCAGGTGCGCGCCTCGGCGGTGGCCAGAAGCGGATCGACGCGCAGCACGCCAAGGGAAAGCTGACCGCGCGCGAGCGGATCGAGCTTCTCCTCGACGACGGCAGCTTCGAAGAATACGACATGTTCGTCGCCCACCGGTGCACCGATTTCGGCATGGAGAACAACCGTCCGTACGGCGACGGCGTGATCACCGGCTGGGGCACCATCAACGGTCGCATGGTCTATGTCTTCAGCCAGGATTTTACCGTCCTCGGCGGGTCGGTCTCGGCCACCCACGCGCAGAAGATCTGCAAGATCATGGACATGGCCATGCAGAACGGCGCCCCGGTGATCGGTCTCAACGACTCGGGCGGCGCCCGCATCCAGGAGGGTGTCGACAGCCTCGCGGGCTACGCCGAGATCTTCCAGCGCAACGTGCTCGCCTCGGGCGTGGTGCCGCAGATCTCCGTCATCATGGGCCCCTGCGCCGGCGGCGCGGTCTATTCGCCCGCCATGACCGACTTCATCTTCATGGTGAAGGACACCTCCTACATGTTCGTCACCGGCCCCGACGTGGTGAAGACCGTGACCAACGAGGTGGTGACGGCCGAAGAGCTGGGCGGCGCCTCGACCCACACCAGGAAGAGCTCGGTCGCCGACGGTGCCTTCGAGAACGACGTCGAGGCCCTGGCCGAAGTGCGCCGCCTCGTCGACTTCCTGCCGCTCAACAACCGCCAGAAGCCGCCGGTGCGGCCGTTTTTCGATGACGTGGCGCGGCTCGAGGATTCGCTCGACACGATCATCCCCGAGAACGCCAACCAGCCCTACGACATGAAGGAACTGATCCTGAAGGTCGCGGACGAGGGCGACTTCTACGAGATCCAGGAAGAGCACGCCAAGAACATCATCACCGGCTTCATCCGGCTCGAGGGCCAGACCGTGGGCGTGATCGCCAACCAGCCGATGGTGCTGGCGGGCTGTCTCGACATCGACAGCTCGAAGAAGGCGGCACGGTTCGTGCGCTTCTGCGACTGTTTCGAGATCCCGCTGCTGACCTTTGTCGACGTGCCGGGCTTCCTGCCGGGCACCGGTCAGGAATACGGCGGCGTCATCAAGCACGGCGCCAAGCTGCTCTTCGCCTATGGCGAGGCAACGGTGCCCAAGGTCACCGTCATCACCCGCAAGGCCTATGGCGGCGCCTATGACGTGATGAGCTCCAAGCACCTGCGCGGCGACGTGAACTATGCGTGGCCCACCGCCGAAATCGCGGTGATGGGCGCCAAGGGCGCGACCGAGATCATCCACCGCGCCGATCTCGGCGACCCCGAGAAGATCGCCAAGCACACCGCTGATTACGAGGGCCGGTTCGCCAACCCCTTCGTGGCGGCCGAGCGCGGCTTCATCGACGAGGTGATCCAGCCGCGGTCGACCCGTCGCCGGGTGAGCCGCGCCTTCGCGATGCTGCGGGGCAAGCAGCTCTCGAATCCGTGGAAGAAGCACGACAACATTCCGCTCTGATCCGGACAGGGGAGGGGGAATGGCCCGCGGGGCATGGCATATGCACGAGGAGGAGGGCGTTCTGATCCTGGCCCGCCGCTGGCCGGCGCGATTTGACCTCGTGGTCGAGACGCGCCTGCCGCCGGTGACGCGCCGGGGCCGGCTGGCCCACCAGGTGCGGCAGGACGTCTGGCGTGCCTTGCGCGACCTGCGCGGCTTCTCGCCCTGCGTGTCGGTGCGGACCGAAGACGGGGGCACCGTGCTGCGGGCGGGCGGACAGCTAGACGCGGCGGCCCCCGGAGCGTTGGCGGCGAGACGCATCGCCGCCGTTCTCGAGGACCCGGGCAACCGTGCCCGCTGGCTCAGGTGGTCCAGATGATGTTGAACCTGCCGGTGATTCTCCTCGTTGCCGCGGCAGCGATGCCGGCGGCGGGCGAGCCCGTCGTGGTGCCCTCCGGGATGCCGGTCAGCTTCGAGGATGTCATTTGGGACCAGCCCGGCGACGGTCTGGTCTACCGCTTTCGCTTCCTCGCACCCGAGATCGGGGGGGAGGCGCCGAGACTTTACGAAGAGGTGTCATCCGACATGGATTATCTATGCGAGTCCTTCGCGCTGCCGCGGCTCGCGGCGATCGGCCCCGAGCCATCGCGCATCGTGATCTCCCTCATGGCCGAACCGGTCGCCTTCGGCGATCCGGCGCCTGAGGTGAGGCAGTATTTTGAGGCCTACTCCCACGCTGAAGGCAACTGCATCTGGGAGGCTTTCTGATGCCTGCACAACATCTTGGGAGATTTTGCTCATACGGTGGGCAGACTGCGTCTTTGCAGTCACATATCCGCTTTGCAGCGCGAGGCAGATATTGTCCCCGCAAAACTTGGGCTATGTTGAAATCCGATTGCACCCAAGCAATCGAAACCTCGGAGCGAGGACAGGCAAGGCCAGAGGGCTTTGTCGGTTCCGTTGAACCTGACAGGAGAAAAAGATGTCCAAGAGCATCAAAGTGCTTGCAATGCTTGGTCTGTTCGGGCTTGCCGCTTGCGGCGGTCAGCAAGAAGAAGAGTACGTGGTGGTCGACCCCGAGCCCATCACGACCGAGCCCGTCTACACCGGCAAGTACAAGTAATACTGTGGGGCGGGCCCGCGGGCCCGCCCCCCTTTCGCCCCGCGCGGTGGCCCTCGGTTCGGAGGGCGGGCGATGCTGAAACACCGTGGCTTCCCGGGCCGTCTGCCCGGAACCGATTT
>NZ_JAATOS010000326.1:0-4520 GCF_011806505.1 Salipiger sp. HF18
CCACGAGGATGCCAAACGGGAGCCCGCCAAGCGTCGCCCAGAGCGCGACGCGCAGCGACAGCGCGACGGCCTGCCATTCCTCGGGGCTGAGCAGGGTCATGGGTGGGGATCACTCCGTCAGGACAGTGAAACCCTGCCGTTCGAAGGCCGCGCGCGCAACAGGCCCTTGCAGGTAGTCGAGAAACTCCTGCGCGACGGCGGCGTCGCCGTCGGCGAGCGTGGCTGCGGGGTAGGTGATCGGCGCGTGGCTGTCGTCGGGGAAGGTGCCGAGCACGGACACGTCGGGTTCGGCTGCGGCGTCGGTGGCGTAGACGATGCCGAGCGGCGCCTCGCCCGTGGCCACCAGCGCCAGCGCGGCGCGCACGTTGTCGGTCTGCGCCACCTGGGGCATGACGCCGTCCCAGAGCCCAAGCGACGTCAGCGCCGCCTTGCCGTAGATCCCGGCGGGCACCGCGTCGACCAGCGCCATGGCGAGCCTGTCCTCGCCCAGCATCTCGGCCAGCGGCAGGTCGGCGTCGATGGTGACGGGCGCGGCGTCCGGGTCGTGCGCGACCAGCACGATGCTGTTGCCCAGCAGGTCGACGCGGCTGTCGGTGTCGATCAGCCCGTCCTGCTCGAGTGCGTCCATCCAGCCGGTGTTGGCCGAGATGAACACGTCGGCGGGCGCCCCGGCCTGGATCTGACGGGCCAGCGCCGAGGACCCGGCGAGCGAGACCACCGCGGTATTGCCGGTCTCCTCGGCGTAGCGGGCCGAGATCTCGTCCATGGCATTCTTCATGCTGGCCGCGGCGAAGACGGTCACCTCGGCGGCATTCGCGGCAGCGGCGGAGGACGCCAGCATGAGGACGGCGGCGGCAAGGGGCGGGCGGGGGCACAGCGACATGGGGGAAGCTCCGGAGTGATATGTTCCTTGAAACATATCGACTCGGATCGTCCCGGCTTGCAAGCGTTATTTCCCGCTGGGAATATCGGAGAGCATGGCCCTCAGTGCTGCAATGTCCTCGGCGGCGGCGCGGGCGGCGGCGGCCTCGGCGTTGCGGTAGTGGCTCAGCACGGTCTCGCCCGTCTCGGTCAGCAGGGCGCCGCCGCCCTTGGTGCCGCCACGGCTGCGGGCCACGAGGGGCGCGCGGAAGGCAGCGTTCATCTCATCTACTAGGCTCCAGGCCCGCTTGTAGCTCATCGACATGGCGCGGCCCGCGGCGGCGATGGAGCCGGTGTCGCGGATCAGCTCGAGCAGGTCGGCCTTGCCGGGGCCAAGCATGGCGCTGTCGCCGAAGAGGATGCGCATGCGCAGGCGGGTGTCGGACTCGGGAGAGGGCATCAGGTCGCTCATGGATCAACTGTCCGGGATCGCGCTTGCGCATGCAAGCGCAACGCGGTTCAGTCGGCCCAGCGAGGGAGGGCGCATGTTCGACGCAAGACTTCTGCCGCTGCAGCGCCGCTTGCTGCACGGCCCGGCGCGGGGTCTGCACGGCGCGGGGATCCGGGCCGATTGGATCACGCTGACGGGCTTCGTACTGGGGCTGCTGGCCGTTGTTGCCGCCTCGTTCGGGCTGTTCTGGCTGGCGCTGGCGGGGCTGCTTGCCAACCGGCTGGCGGACGGACTCGACGGCGAGGTCGCGCGGCTTTCGGAGCCGACGGATCGCGGCGCCTTCCTCGACATCGCGCTGGATTTCCTGTTCTACGCGCTGTTTCCGCTGGGCTTTGCGCTGGCGGATCCGGCGGCGAACGCCCTGCCGGCACTGCTGCTGGTGACAAGCTTCGTGGGCACGGGGTCCTCGTTCCTCGCCTTCTCGGTGATCGCCGAGCGCCGGGGCATCCGGGCCGAAGACTACCCGACCAAGGGCATCTACTACCTCGGCGGGCTGACCGAAGGGGCCGAGACCATCCTGCTTTTCGTGCTCATGTGCCTCGTGCCGGGCTACTTCCCGGTGCTGGCGGTGGTCTTCGCCGTGGCCTGCTTCGTCACCACGCTGACCCGCTGGATGGCCGGCTGGCGGCTCTTCGGCTGAGGCCGCCGGGGCCGCGCGTCAGCCTGCCAGGCCATGAACGTCTGGCCATGAACGTAACGCAATGAAAAAAGGCGCGCCGTGGCCGCGCGCCTTTAAGAATTCTTCAATGGATCCGGTACGGATCAGAGCAGCTCGAGGTTGATCGCGCTCTCACGGCCGTCACGGCCGGACTGCAGCTCGTAGGACACTTTCTGGTTGTCCTTGAGTTCGGTCAGACCCGAGCGCTCGACTGCGGAGATGTGCACGAAGACGTCCTTCGAGCCACCTTCAGGAGCGATGAAGCCGTAGCCTTTGGTGGTGTTGAACCATTTCACGGTGCCAGTTGCCATGGGTAGAACCCTTTCCTGTTTCATGCTGTCCGCGAGAGTGCGACAGCCCGGCGTATCGTCAGTGCAGTATCGGTAGCGCTGTTGCCGGTGACGGAGACAGGTGGGTCGATAGTGGTAACGTCAGCGCGAACTCGTATGCCAGAACGACATGATTCCGGCAAGGAAAATCCCGGCAAGGTGGCATGGAACGCCGCAACGACACTTGATACTGTGTGGTTTTTGCGCCTCGGTCCGGGGTTTGGGCGGCGGTTTCGGTGCCTCGACCGGGAGGGGCTTGCGGACCGCAGAGATGCCCGCGCATCCTTCCGGGCGCGGCAGAGACAGTGACAAGGAATTCCCGCGATGGGCGAACTGGTGGTGGCAGGGGTGGTCATGGGGCTCGCCGGGACCGTGGCGATGGACCTCTGGGGCCTTCTGCTCGAGCGGCTCTGCGGGATCGGCCGTCCGAACTGGGCCTTCGTCGGGCGCTGGGTCGCGACGCTGCGCAGCGGGCGGGTGTTCCATGACGCCATCGCCGGCGTGCCCGGGGTGCCGAGCGAGGCAGCGATAGGCTGGGCGTTCCACTACGCAGTGGGCGTGGCCTACGGGCTGATCTGGGTCCTGCTCGCCGGGCGCGACTGGCTGGCGGCGCCGAGCTTCCTGCCGCTCTGGGTCTTCGCGCTGGTGACCGTCGGCGCCGGGTGGTTCCTTCTGCATCCGGGCATGGGGCTGGGCATCGCCCAGTCGAAGAGCGCGACGCCGTGGCGGGCGCGGGGGCTCGGGCTGGTGGCGCACACGGTCTTCGGTCTCGGTATGTGGGTCGGGGAGCTGGCCTTCATCCATGGCGCAAGTGTTGCGTAAAATTTCCAGTGTTGCGTAAAATTTGAAGTAGATTCAGGGGTTTTTGACGACAAAGCGCCCGTCGGCAGGCGCCGCGTTATCCGCGTCTTAAGCACCGCCGTCCCATCCATGAGCCGGGTGATGTCCCGTTTCATGGAGGTATTCGAATGCCAGCAGCCAGAACTGCAACTGCCGCCGCCCTCGTGGCGGTCCTCGGACTGACCGCGTGCGCGCAGGCGCCGCGCAGCCGGTCCGCCCCCGATCCGGCCGCGGTGGCCGAGGTGACGCGCGCCGTCGAGACGCCGCTCGCGAGCACCCGCAGCCAGGATCCGCTCGACCGTGTGCGCCTTGGGCCGGCGGACATCGGGGATGTCGGCAGCACCGCGGCGGGGATCGCGTCGGGCTTCACCGAGGCCAATCCGCTGGTGTCCTGGGCCGGGGGCGGGGCGCCGCTGATGCTCATACCGGTGAAATACGCTGCCAAGAAGGCGCTGGTCTCTATCGGGACGAAGCCCGCGCGGGCCAACTGGACGGTCGAGACGGCGGGCATGTTCGCGGCGTGCAACAACATCGCGCTGCTGGCCGGGGGCGTGCCGCCCGCCGCCATCGGCATCGGTGCGGTCTGTGCCATCGCCTTCAGCCAGAACAGCCGGAACGGCTACGAGCGGCGCACCGGCCGGACGCTGGATGGCGCTCCGCTGGCACAGACGCGGGTACAGTAGGTCCGGGCCGGACCGGCAAGGCGTCGCCGACCGGCGGCGCCGTCGGAACAGGCCCGGTGGCATGGACGTTCTTTCCCCGACACCGCAACGGATCGCAGGAAAGGAGACCTCCAATGTCGATCAAGACCATCGCGAAGAAAGCCCTTTCGGCCTACGCCCGCGGCAAGACCTCCGGCACGACAGGCTACGGCACCACCCGCCCGATGCGCAACCGACCTATCCGGCACCGCCCGCTCAAGCGCGGCCGGAGCCTTGAGACGCAACTGGCGTCCAAGGCGGCGCGGGCAATCCGCAAGGCCATCTGAGCCGGACGCCGGGGGTGGTCTGGCGGAATTGATCTCTCGGACTCTACGGATCTCGCAATGATCGCAAAAGCCGAGTTGAGAAACGCAAACCGCCGCCGGTAGGCATACCGGCGGCGGTCAATCGTTTCTCATCATCGTCGTCCCTTCAGATCATTGCCCAATCGGAAAAGATCGTGGTCGGAGCAGGCTCCTTCCAGATCGGGGGCACAGGGCGCTTCTCGGGAATACGTTTGATTCTAATGCGCGGTTTCATGATCGTTCCTCGAAACACATTTGGTTCAATGTGGTCGAGTATGCGCCAAAACGTCGCACTTGTCAGGTTGGGAATTCCAC
>NZ_JAATOS010000327.1:0-4513 GCF_011806505.1 Salipiger sp. HF18
ACGAGAACAGCCCGGCGATGAGGTGCCAGACCCTGTCGAGGAAATCCGAGATCAGCGTGGTGCGGTACTCGCCGCGCGGGTCTGCGGGCAGGGTCTGGGGCTGGGTGCCCTCGGTCTGGGCGACGAGGAAGTTGCCGGCGTCGAAGATCATCACCCCGACCCCCTGCCGCAGGTCGAGCGCCGCGAGGGTACGGCCGAGGTCGAAGCCCGGATCGGTCCCCAGCGCCACGATGGGCGCCTCGGGCAGACTTGCCTCGAACACGTCGGCGATCAGCTCGGCGCCGGCACCGAGCGAATTGCCACGCTGCAGCACCAGCGTGTCGCGTGAGGAGTTCATCCACAGGATGCCCGCCACCAGCACGTTCAGCGCAATCAGGTTGAACGTGATGATCTTGCGGGTCAGCGGTGAGCGGTTGAGCGAGAAGAGGCTCCGGCGCGCGCGGCTGTCGCGCAGCTCCTTCTCGACGATGCTGTCGGGAGCTATGAAATCGTCGCCCAGCATGACATCCGCATCCTGCCTCTCACCCGATTGGTCGTCGCGCATCGGGATCCTTTCGGCGAAGGCCATCGCTTACTCTTCGTTGTACCGATAGCCGATGCCATACAGGGTTTCGATTGCGGAGAAGTCCGGGTCCACCGTCCGCATCTTCTTGCGCAGGCGCTTGATGTGGCTGTCGATGGTGCGGTCGTCGACATAGACCTGGTCGTCGTAGGCGACGTCCATGAGCTGGTCGCGGGATTTCACGAAGCCGGGGCGCTGGGCCAGCGCCTGCAGCAGCAGGAATTCGGTCACGGTGAGCGAGACGTCCTGCCCCTTCCATGTCACCGAATGGCGCAGCGGGTCCATGGTAAGCGAGCCGCGGGTCATCAGCTTCGTTTCCTCGGTGTCGCCGACCATGTCGGTGGCGACGGCCTCCTGGCGGCGCAGCAGGGCGCGGATGCGCTCGACCAGCAGGCGCTGCGAGAAGGGTTTCTTGACGTAGTCGTCGGCGCCCATGCGCAGGCCGAGCACCTCGTCGATCTCGTCGTCCTTGGAGGTCAGGAAGATCACTGGCATCTTGGACTTCTGGCGGACGCGCTGCAGCAGGTCCATGCCGTCCATCCGGGGCATCTTGATGTCGAAGACGGCCATGTCGGGCATCTTCTTGCTGAACGCATCGAGGGCGGACTGGCCGTCGTTGTAAGTTTCGACCTCGAACCCCTCTGCCTCGAGTGTCATCGCCACGGAGGTCAGGATGTTCCTGTCGTCATCCACAAGAGCGATCTTCGACATACGCAAGTTCCTTGTTATCTGCTCTTCTTACGCGACTTTTTTCAGCAGTATGCGGGATACCGCATTTTTCAACAATGCCAAACTGCGAATCACGACGTCGAGCGCGTTCATTGCAGATGAAATTCTGTAAGAAATGGCTAAAATGTCCGAGCGTTTGACGGGTGTCTCGGCAGCCTCGCGCCGGTGCTAACGCTAAACCAAACTTGGTTGCGCTAACTTTGATTTGCGTCCTGTTCCAGTGCCAATTCACCGTGCTAAGGCACTGATGCCGGGGGTGGGAACTTCCGGCGGACGGGGGAGGCTTTCCGTCGTTTCCGTCCTGAATGACGACCGCCGCGGCACGTAGCGGCTACAGGAGCTTGGCAGATGACATTTGGACGGGTGAACCCGCAATTCCGGCTTGAAGATCAAGGGATCGAAGGGCTGGGCAATGTCTATTACAATCTTATGGAGCCGGCGCTGATCGAGGCCGCCCTGAAACGCGGCGAGGGCACGCTCGGCAAGGGCGGCTCCTTCTACGTCACCACCGGCAAGTTCACCGGCCGTTCCCCGCAGGACAAGCATGTGGTCAAGACCCCGTCGGTCGAGGACAACATCTGGTGGGAGAACAACCGCGCGATGACGCCCGAGGGCTTCGACGCGCTGCACGCCGACATGCTCGAGCACATGAAGGGCAAGGACTACTTCGTGCAGGACCTGACCGGCGGCGCCGATCCGGCCTACTCGATCAAGGTCCGCATGGTGACCGAACTCGCGTGGCACGGCCTCTTCATCCGCCACATGCTGCGCCGCCCCGACCGCGACGCGCTCGACGAGTTCGTCGCCGATTTCACCGTCATCAACTGCCCGAGCTTCAAGGCCGACCCGGCCAAGCACAACTGCCGCAGCGACACGGTGATTGCGCTGAACTTCGACAAGAAGACCATCCTCATCGGCGGCACCGAATACGCCGGCGAGAACAAGAAGTCGGTCTTCACGCTGCTCAACTACATGCTGCCGCTCAAGGGCATCATGGCGATGCACTGCTCGGCCAACCACGCGCCGAACAACCCGGTCGACACCGCCGTCTTCTTCGGCCTGTCGGGCACCGGCAAGACCACGCTCTCGGCCGATCCCGAGCGCGTCCTGATCGGTGACGACGAGCACGGCTGGTCGGACCGCGGCACCTTCAACTTCGAGGGGGGCTGCTACGCCAAGACCATCTCGCTGTCGCCCGAGGCAGAGCCCGAGATCTTCGCCACGACCTCCAAGTTCGGCACCGTGATCGAGAACATGATCTACGATCCCGAGACCTTCGAGCTCGACTTCGAGGACGACTCGCTCACCGCCAACATGCGCTGCGCCTACCCGCTCGAGTACATCTCGAACGCGTCGTCGACCGCGCTCGGCGGACACCCGAAGAACATCATCATGCTGACCTGCGACGCCTTCGGCGTGCTGCCGCCGATCGCGCGGCTGACCCCGGCGCAGGCGATGTACCACTTCCTGTCGGGCTTCACCTCGAAGGTGGCGGGCACCGAGCGTGGCGTGACCGAGCCGCAGCCGACCTTCTCGACCTGCTTCGGCGCCCCCTTCATGCCGCTGCGCCCCGAGGCCTACGGCAACCTGCTGCGCGACAAGATCGCCAAGCACGGCGCGACCTGCTGGCTGGTCAACACCGGCTGGACCGGCGGCGCCTACGGCACCGGCCACCGTATGCCGATCAAGGCCACTCGTGCGCTGCTGCACTCGGCCCTGAACGGCTCGCTGAACAAGGTCGAGTTCCGCAAGGATCCGAACTTCGGCTTCGAGGTTCCGGTCGCGGTCGAGGGCGTGCCCGAGCTGCTGCTGGATCCGCGCCGCACCTGGTCCGACAAGGACGCCTTCGACGCACAGGCCGAGAAGCTGGTGAAGATGTTCGCCGACAACTTCGAGCAGTACGTGCCCTACATCGACGAGGACGTGAAGGCCGCCGCCATCGGCTGAGCCGCGCCCCGGAGTGCCTGATCGACGCCCGCCCAGCCGGCGGGCGTCTTTCTTTGCGGGGGTGTTTGCGGGGACGGGGGTTTTCCTGCGCGGCCCGGCAGGCTGTCCCGGCAGCGCATCCACACGTTTTCGGAGAGTGCCGTGCCCGTGCTGCGACCGACCACCCTTGCCGCCTGCCTGCTCGTATGGCCCTGCCTCGCCGCCGCGGCGCCGGCCGAGTCCTATGCGCACGAGCCGGTGGTGATGATCGACCACGGCATCATCTGCCAGGTGACGCCCGAGGGCTCGCGCGAGGCGCCCGACACGATCATGGGCGCGATCAACCTCGTCGGCCAGAACCGCGAGATGGACATCACCACCCGCGTCGTCCCGGCCAAGACGGGCATCAGCTTCGGCGTCAAGTTCACCCTGCTGCCGGGGGCGGGCGACCGCGACGTGACGGTGATCGTCACTCACCCGCCGATGGGCCCCGAGGGCATCACCCGCGAGACCTGGGTCGCGCCGCTGGCCGAGGGGCGCAACAGCCTCAACCTCTTCACCTTCGAATACCCCTACGAGCTGGTCACCGGCGAGTGGATCATGGCGATCGAGGAGGGCGGCGAGCGGCTCATGGAGCAGCGCTTCGAAGTGGTCTCGGAACTGGCGGCACCGGCGGTGCTCTCGGTCTGCTACGGGCAGGATTTCGTGTCCTGAGCCGCGGCCCGCGGCTTCTCCACATGTCCACAGCCTGTCCACATCTCCACAGGCGTCATCTTGGGCGCAGCCCTCAGGAGTCCACAACTTATTGCGTTGTCCACAAATATTTCGCTTTACAGAAGATGCCCCCCACAGGCACGATATATGGTAAGGGGAGGGGAACAACTCCCAGCCCCTAGAGCAGTCAGCTAGCGCTTGGGGCGTTGCCTTTCCCCCGGCGCTACGAGCACAAGAGGTGGCGCATGGCACTGTCCGAAGAGTTTCTGAGCGACGAAATTCACCCCATCGACATCGTCGAAGGGCTGGCCGAACACCATGAGTGGGATTTCGACCGCGTGGCCGAGGACCAGATCGCCATGGCGGTCGAGGGCCAGTGGCGCACCTATTCCATCACCCTCGCATGGTCGCCCTATGACGAGACCCTGCGCCTGATCTGCACCTTCGAGATGGAGCCCCCCGAGGACGCCATGCCCCAGCTCTACGAGGGCCTCAACGCGGTCAACGACCAGTGCTGGGCGGGCGCGTTCAGCTACTGGGGAGAGCACAAGCTCATGGGCTACCGCTACGGCCTCGTGTGGG
>NZ_JAATOS010000328.1:0-4508 GCF_011806505.1 Salipiger sp. HF18
GGCGTCAGCCGGCCCCCTTCCCCTTGTCATGGAGCACCGCGACATGCCGAAGCCCACTAGCGCCCCTTGGGGCCCCTATGCCCGCACGATCCTGCGCCGCCTCCGCACGGCGGAGGCCGACGACCGCTACGATCTCGACCTCGCAACAGAGGGCGACCGGATCGATCCGGGCGAGAGGCCGACCAACCAGAGCGCGGTCGCGCTCTTCGACGAGCTGGAGCACAGCCAGCGGCACGATTCCCGCGATCTTGAAGCGATGCGCGCGGCAGGCGTCGACGGCTGGACGCTTGACGAGACCGGCGCCGATACGCCCAAACGGTTCATCGAGCCGGGCAAGATCCTGACCGCGCTGCAGCTCGCAGCCACCTTCTGCACGGAGCCCGCATTCCTCGACACCCTCCAACGTCGCAAGGTCACGGTGATCGATGGCATCGATCCACAGCAGCTTGCCGGCACCGCGACCTCGATCGGTAGACTGCTTCTACCAGAAGGCTGGTCCGCGCAGATGCGGGCCCCGCGCGCAGCTCGGAGCGGGGTCCTGCAACTGCTGCGTCCCATCGACCCGACGAGCCGCATGGTGCCCGAGCAAGCCTACATCAAGCTTGAGGCCGAGATCCTGGCGGCGCTGGCCCTGCCGCATCCGCTCATGATCCTGCTTCCCGCAGGCGCTCGGCTGCCTGCGCGGTTGAGTCGGGTGCTGCCACCCGCGATCCGCTTCGCCTCTCTGGATCGCGAGATCCTGCTGGCGCTTTTCGCACAGACACATTCCTCCACTGGCAAAATCGACCGCGAGCATATCCGTCCGCTTCTGCCGAGCGATGCGGCCTTGGCAGACCTCGACCCCCTCAGCCTCTTCACGGCTCTGCGAGAGCCCGATGCCGCAGCAGTGGCGCGGGCGCTGGCAAAGTTTCAAGCACCGGACGACACCGTCTCAGGTGACATGACGCTGGCGCAGATCGGCGGCGATACAGCGGCTCACCGGGCAGCCACAGATCTCGTGGCGGACCTGACCGCATGGCGCCGCGGCGAAGCGCAGTGGAGCGAGATTAATTCTTCCCTTCTTCTCCACGGCGAACCCGGGGGCGGCAAGTCCATGCTGGCTCGCGCCATTGCCGCCTCGGCTGACGTCCCGCTCGTCGAAGGCTCATTCGGATCGTGGCAAGCTGCTGGCCACCTTGGCGACATGCTACGCGAGATGCGCCGGACTTTCGCTGCAGCTGCAGCGAAGCGGCCCGCCGCCTTGTTCATCGATGAAGTCGACGCAGCCGGATCGCGCGACAATCATGAAACGCACTCCGCCAATTACCGTCGGCAGGTCGTCAACTAGTTCGTCCAGGAGATCGACGCGCTCCGGCGCAGCGAAGGCGTTCTGTTGATCGGTGCGACGAACCATAGGGATGCACTGGATCCGGCGATCCTCAGGCCTGGGCGTTTTGACCTGCATCACAGTCTGGTGCGTCCGACGCAGGCCCAAGTTCTGCACATGCTGCGGCGTGCCCTGCCTGAGGCGGCAGAGCCAGATCTTGTAATGCTTGCACGGGTTTTCTCGGGCGAGACGCCAGCCATGATCGATGCGGCCATTCGCGCGGCAAAGGCGCAGGCGCGGCGGTCGGGCCAGCCCCTGCGTATCCCGACGCTGATCGCAGCGCGTCCGCCCGCACCCGAAGGCTATGATCGTCGGATTGCGATCCACGAATGCGGACACGCCATCGTCGCGACGCTCCTTCGTGCGGGCCCGGTCCGGCAAATGCAGCTGTCCCGCGACGGCGGGTCCACGTCTCGCGGTTCCGCAATCCACGAGGGCACGCCCCTCGAGTTCGAGCATGAGCTGACGATCATTTTGGCCGGACGTGCTGCCGAGCGCCTTGCCTTGGGCTCGATCACGGCTGGCGCAGGCGGCAGCGCCGAAAGCGATCTTGCCCAAGCCTCCGCGCTCCAGTTGCAGCTCGATCGCGAGTTCGGGCTCGGCGTCAACGGCAACGGCTGGCTTGGCCCGGCGAACATGCAGCGCTTGCTCCCGGATGATGCCGACCGGCTTCGCGTCAAACTCGACCAGTTCGAACGTCGCGCGCGCGCCCTGCTCGCCCCGCATCGCGATCTGCTCGAGACACTGGCCGCACATCTCGTCGAGCATCGCGAACTTCAGGAGGCCGATCTTCGTCCCTGGCTCTCCGGATTGCAGCCGGTGGACCTCGCAGAAACAGACTTGAACGGAGGTCCCTCCGGGTAGGAGCGCATGGACACGGAGCGCGTCCCTGTTCCAGCGGCAATCACGTCGCCCGGAGCCCCGTTTTGCCATAAAGGAATTCGCAAAGTCGCGGCGATGGCGCGGGGCGCGCCGGCGGTTTGCACAATGGATATTCGCAAACTTCGCCACGTGCGGCCATCATCGCCGACAGACATGCGCAATGGCAGGGGCGCCCAGGACCGGAGGCACAAAATCAAATCGCAAACATCGGGCAAAGGTCGCCCAATCCTACATCAAAGCTGCCCGTGCCTGCCGCATTACGGAGAACTCCCTTCAGGTAATATTTTGACCAACCGAACCCGCGCGCTGCCGGGGCGTCTAGCCTTGCCACCGCGCCGCCCCCGCATGTCTCGCCCCTGAGTTTTCCACATAATCCCGACCAAACGCCCCTCGGCGCCCTCTCGTGGCAGGCGACCCTGCCCGTGCGCCCGCGACATGATGATGACAACGAACCGGGGCAGGTCCCGGACAGATCATCACCATTTTGCACCTCCCGCAGTCCTTACCGCAAGGGATCGGGAGAACTCGGCCAATGGCACGGGAACGGGCAAGACACGCAGATCCAGAGGAGACGCCGTCTGCGGCAGCGCCTTTGGAACCAACGTCATCTCGTCCCGACGTTTGCGAACCGCCAGCGCCTTTCCATCCCGCGCTGCGCCATCTCGTCCGTTTGCTCGCAGAGCAGGCTGTGCGCGACGAGATCGCAGCCTCCGATCCAAAGGAGTAAGCCATGACACCAGATGCACCTGTCCGCGCCGCGATCTACGCGCGGTACTCGAGCGACCTGCAATCTGCCGCGTCAATCACTGACCAGGTCCGCGTGTGCCGTTCGCTTTGCGCCGATCGCGGCTGGCGAGTGGTGGAGGTCTTCACCGATGAGGCGATGAGTGGCGCCTCGCACCTGCGGCCTGGCTTCCAGACGATGCAGCAGGCCGCGATGAACGGCCAGTTCGACATCATCGTCGCAGAGGCACTTGACCGTCTGTCGCGCGATCAAGAACATATCGCAGCTCTGCACAAGCGCATGAGCTTCCTCGATGTGTCGGTCGTAACCAAGGCCGAGGGCGAGATCAACGAAATGCACATCGGCCTCGGCGGCACGATTTCGGCCCTCTTTCTCAAGCAACTCGCCCAGAAGACACATCGCGGTCTGGAAGGTCGCGTCCGTGATGGGAAGTCGGCGGGCGGCATCAGCTATGCCTATCGCGCGGTGCGAGCACTTCGCACCAACGGCACGGTGACCACTGGGGAACGCGAGATCGTCGAGAACGAGGCCGCCACGGTTCGGCGCATCTTTGAAGGCTATGCCGCCGGCCTGTCTGCTCGCGCGCTGGCCGCCGCGCTGAATGCGGAGGGCATCTGCAGCCCCGCGAACGGCAAAAATGCTGGGACCTGGGGCCCATCCACTATCTCGGGCAACTGGAAGCGCGGAACCGGGATCCTCAACAACGAGGCCTATATCGGTCTCCTGGTCTGGAACCGGCAGCGGTTCGTCAAGGATCCCGCGACCGGCAAGCGGCAGGCGAGGCTGAACCCGCCAGAGAAGTGGGTGAACCGGCAGGTCGAGCACCTCCCGATCATCGACGACGATCTTTGGCAACGGGTGAAGGACAGGCAGGGAGCGATCCGCGAGGAGATGAACCCCGCAGGGGTTCAGGACGGTGGACTTCGCCCCGAGCGGGCACGCCGCCCGACCTACCTGCTCTCAGGACTGATCAAATGCGGATGCTGCGGGGCAACCTACACACTTATCAACAAGACCCGGTATGGGTGCTCGGCGGTACGCAACAAGGGAACGGCCATCTGCACCAACCGAGCCACGATTTACCGCGACTCCGTCGAAGAGCGTGTCCTAGCCTGTCTTCGGGAAAACCTGCTCCACCCGCCCTCCTCGACACCTTCGTCGAGGAATACCGCATGGCCTGAAACGCAGCAAAAGCCGACACGCAGGCTGCGCGGGCAAGGGCCGAGCGGGAGCTCGCCCAGGTCGAGAAGAAGATCGCCGGTCTCTTCTCGGCGATCGAGGACGGCATGTATCACTCCTCGATGAAGGAGAAGATGGCGCGGCGCGAGGATCGAAAGCGGAGCCTGGCAACCCAGGTTGCGGAGGCGCCGGAGCCGACCGTGCTGAGGATGAACCCGAGCCTCGGCGATCTCTATCGTCAGAAGATCGGCGATCTGGTCACTGCCCTGTCAGACCCAGCAGTTCGGGTCCAGGCCGCCGAGGCGATGCGCAGCCTGATCTCCGAGATCCGGATGG
>NZ_JAATOS010000329.1:0-4507 GCF_011806505.1 Salipiger sp. HF18
GGCGGCGGTGAACCTGTTCCTCGCGCTCTTCAACCTGCTCCCCGCCTTCCCGATGGACGGTGGACGGGTGCTGCGCGCCCTGCTCGCCACCCGGATGGACCGGGTCCATGCCACCCGCGCCGCCGCGACCGCAGGCCAGGTCATGGCCTTCCTCTTCGCCTTCTGGGGGCTCGCCTCGGGCAACTTCATGCTGCTGCTGATCGCACTCTTCGTCTATTTCGCCGGCCAGGCCGAGAGCCAGGACGTGGCCTCGCGCGCCGTCGCCGGCGGGCTTCTGGCGCGGGACGCGATGATCACCAGCTTCGAGAGCCTGCGCCCGGCCGATCCCATGCATGTCGCGGCCCAGACCCTGATCCGCACCACGCAGCACGAGTTCCCGGTGCTCGACCCGGAGGATCACCTCGCCGGCTTCCTGACCCGCACGACGCTCTTCCGCGCCATGGCCTCAGGGCACACCACGCAGGCGGTGGGCGACGTGATGGAGGAGGTGCCGCAGGTCACCCTCGGCACCGCGCTCGAGGCCGCCCTCGACGCCCTCGCCGATGCCCCCGCCGTCGCCGTCACCGATCCGGACGGCAGGGTGCTGGGCTACATCACGCGCGAGAACGTGGGCGAGCTCATGGTCCTGCGCGCGCCGCGGTGACACGCGGGTTGGGCATGGCGCGAGGCTGGGTCCCCGGGCGGCACAAGGTCGGGTCCTGCGCGGTGCGAGGTTAGGTGCTGAGGCACAAGGTTCGGTCGGGCGCTGCACAAGGTCAGGCTGAGAGCGCGCTCCCACCCGGCCCTTGCCACTTTGCAGGCCGCAGCTCTCCTCCGCCGCTCCTGCCCCTTGCCTTGCCCTGCACGCTGGTTGCTCTGAGGTCAGCGCATGCCCGACGCCCCTCCGTCTGCCGCGCGAAGAGCTTGACCCCTCCGGTACTGATGCTACTGAAGCATGCACGGTGGGCCTGTAGCTCAATTGGTTAGAGCAGGGCGCTCATAACGCCTTGGTTGCGGGTTCAAGTCCTGCCGGGCCTACCAAGAACCACCCAAAATCCAGTAAAATCAATGGCACCGTGGACCATCGTAGCGCAGCATGGGTCCATATTGACTCAATGGGTTACGAGCGACGTGGACCACCGGAATCACGCGTGCCATGGCTTGACCGGAACGGAACCTCCTCCGGCTGCCAGGCCGAGCACCGCAGCCGGGCCAATGCCGCGTCGGTGAGCGCCAGCCGGTCGGGCCCGAAGAAGGCAGGCCCACGCACTATGGTTCGAAGCGATCGCTATTTGTTGGCCCTCGCACCTCGCCACCTCCCAGGTGTTCAGTCCCGGCATTTGGTGGAACGGGTTCAAAATGAATGTGTGCGGCCCTGAAGTCCCGATCTTGCAGATGTACTCGTAGGGCGTGAGCCCGTTGAGGGCCTTGAGCCGGCGCGCGAAGTTCTATGCTGCGATGAAGTCCGAGAGGTGCGGTCTCAGCTGACCGTGGCTGTCGTAGTGGAAGCGTTCGGTCGTGGCGCTTCCGCGACGAACTTGTCCCATAGGGCATCCTTCCATTCCTTCGAAAGGACTACACCCTCACACCGTGGGATCAAACACCTAGGCACCATCACCGTGGGCGGCATCCAACACGCGGTCATCGCCCCTCTCATGGCAACCATGAGGAACAGTCAGACCCCGTGGCAGGGCGTCAGTGAACCCACACACACCGTCACGGCAGGCGGCTCAGGGCTTACCCTCACCGCCGCGTCGCTCATGTCGCTCAAGGGCATCTCGCGTCTGCAAGCGAGGAGCTGGCGGCATGAGAGGCAACGCTGTCCTACAAACCAAATTGCCCCGGCATGCTACGGAAGCCATGCCAGGGCAGATTGATAAAGAAAGAAACTCTTCAATTCTTACAGAACGCCTTTGCGGAAAAAACTCCGCTTCGAGCGTTTACGACATAATCAATTCCACTCACTCAGATGTCCAAACCGGACACCGTGGGTTTTGCCGTGTCACCTCACACGTGTCGAGTCCGATCATCTCGCAGATGCAGAAAAAGATAACAGGTTCAATTTCAACGATTTTTAGATTTCAACTCCTGAAATATACATTTCCAAAAATCGAAACAACTGTCGCCCGCGCGACATACCTCTCAAGCCCGTTACTCGCGCGTCAGCGCTACCATAAGTCACTTGATTCGTTCACCTTTTGGAAACAGTGCGGGGCGTCTGGTCGCCCCCCAATCACGAGGTATTTGGTAACCCCACCCGGAACCTCTCGAACAGGATCTCGCAGGATCCCCGGCTTCTCCCCCTGCCCTCACCGCGGCGCGGTGGCGCTCCGCCTACTGCGCGCGAAACCCATCATCTGCGACGGATGCGGAAGGGAACGGACGAGCACTGGACGAGCTGCCACACCACTTCCAGCTGCACTTCATGCATGCGGCAAAGATCATCGGCTACAAGCATCCCGACCCGCTGAACCGCGACTGGTGGAACTACGTCTGCCGCGAGCACGCCAACGACATGCACGTCATTGTCGAGACCGAGGAGGAACTCGACTTCCGTCTCGGCGAGAGCGAGGCCCAATGGCGCGCCAAGAGCAGCAGGGCGACGCAGGCGTGTTCGGGCATGACGATGCGGTAGAGCACGGCAGTCTGGCGAGTATCCTTGGGCATCTGGGCCTCCCGTTCCGGTGGCCCCATCGTCTTCGGTGCGACGTCATCGGGATCCTTGGGAGGGGTCTTCGGCTGCGCGCGGGCGGCAGGTGCGGTGGCGCGAACACCCTCCCTCTCAGGATATCAACACCCTTCCCGTGCCGGAGGAATCCCTTCCGGATATCCAGCGTCCCCGGATCCGGCGCGGTCTGGGAGGTCGGAACCTTGCCCTCCCACGGCGACGGGGCGAGCGATGGCACGCAAGCTGAGCGCTGGCGTGCGCCGCAGGCGATGAGCGCCTCGCAACCGGGCAGAGGGCTGCCCGCACACGGGCCCTCACGCAGATGGCACTGGATATCGGCCGGTTGGCGTGGTCTGAGTGCCGGATGACCCGCACCTCCCTCTTCACCGCAGCCCTCACGCTCCTGCTCATCCTGACAGTGACCTACCTCACCGTGGGGCCCCGGGTGGTGCCCGGAGACGCGCTGTCCGGAGACAAGGTGCAGCACGCGCTCGGGTTCGGCGCGATCGTGTTCCCCGCCGCCGTTTTCCGGCCCCGCTGGCTCTGGTCCCTGGTGCCTGCCGTCGCGATCTTCGGGGGCATCATCGAGATCGTCCAGATGAGCGTCGGACGCGACGGAGAGCTCGCGGACTGGCTCGCCGACCTGGTCGGCCTGGCGCTTGCGACGGGCTTCGGAGCCGCCGTGCGGGCGGCGTTCTTCCGGACCGTGTCGCGCGCCTGAGGGTGCGCTGGCTGCCGAAAGGCAATCCCACCGGCCCGGCGGGCCAGATCCCCGACCAGAGAAATCTGCCGCGACGTCACCACTAGACGACCGGTCTATTCCCACCTACCTCCTCCGTCATGACCGGAGAAAGCAAATCTGATCTCACGCGGAAGCGTATCCTCGATGCCGGGCGGGTGCTGTTGCTCCGCCACGGCTTTTCGGGCGTCGGCCTGTCGCGCATCCTTGCCGAGAGCGGGGTGCCGAAGGGCTCGTTCTACCACTACTTCGCCTCGAAGGAGGCGTTCGGCGCGGCGCTGCTCGAGGACTATGTCGCGCAGTACCTCGCGAGGGTCGACGCGCTCGCGGCGGGGCCCGGCACCGCCGGCGAGAAGCTCGGGGCGTTCTGGGATGCCTGGCTCGAACAGGCAGGCAACGCGGGCATCGCCAGCGAGTGCCTCGTGGTCAAGCTGGGCGCGGAGGTGGCCGACCTCTCGGAGCCGATGCGCGAGACCCTCGACCGCGGCATCGACGCGCTGATCCTGCGCCTTGCCGCGCTGCTGCGGAACGGCGCGAAGGACGGCTCGATCCGTGCGTTCGACGCCCCCGAGACCACCGCCCGCATGCTTTATGCCACGTGGCTGGGCGCCGCCGTGCTCGCGAAACTCGCGCGCAGCGACGCACCGCTGCGGGCTGCGCGCGACGAGACTGCCGCCCGGCTTGCCCCCTCCGGGCCCCCTGAAACCACCTGACAAGGAGACACCAGCATGTTCGCTGTCATCCATGATACCTTCGGCGAGCCCGCCGACGTCCTCACCGCGCGCGAGACCGCGCGCCCTGCCCCCGCCGCCGGCGAGGTGCTGATCCGCATGGTGCTGTCGCCGATCCACAACCACGACCTGTGGACCGTGCGCGGGCAATACGGCTACAAGCCGCCGCTTCCCGGCGCCATCGGCGGCTCCGAGGCGGTCGGCATCGTCGAGGCGCTTGGAGAGGGCGCCGATCCCGCGCTGCTGGGAAAACGCGTCGCCGCCGCCGGCATGCACGGGAGCTGGGCCGAGTACTTCACCGCTCCCGCGGGCGGCGTCGTGCCCCTGCCCGACGCAATCCCCGACACAGCCGCTGCCCAGCTCATCGCGATGCCGTTCAGTGCCCTGTCG
>NZ_JAATOS010000330.1:0-4496 GCF_011806505.1 Salipiger sp. HF18
CCACCGGCGTGTTATGGCCGCAAAGCTGTAACGGACGCTTGAATGCGCGGCCGCCGCCCGCACCCCCAGCTTGACGTGAGGGGCTTCGCGGCGTAATGGCCGCAGCGTGGCGCTTTGTTACCGGATTGCGGGCCACGTTAAACATTCCGCTAAAGAGGTCAGCCGAAAGCCCCTTTCGCTTGACCGCGTTCGGGGCTTTTTCAATTTGCGGCGAGGGGCGCCGCACAGAGGAACGAGACGATGACGACCAAGGGCAAACGCACGCAGGCGGTTCACGGCGGCACCCAGCGCAGCCAGTGGGGCGAACTGAGCGAAGCGATCTTTCTCACCCAGGGCTTTGCCTACGACAGCGCCGAGCAGGCCGAGGCGCGGTTCATCCAGTCGGGGCCCGACGAGTACATCTATGCCCGCTACGGCAACCCGACCGTGGCGATGTTCGAGAAGCGCATCGCGCTGCTCGAGGGTGCCGAGGACGCCTTTGCCACCGCCTCTGGCATGGCGGCGGTCAACGGTGCGCTGAGTTCGTGCCTCAAGGCCGGTGACCGGGTGGTCGCGGCCCGCGCGCTCTTCGGCTCGTGTCTCTACATCCTCGAGACAATCCTGCCGCGCTTCGGCGTCGAGGTGGTCTTCGTCGACGGCGCCGACCTCGCCCAGTGGGAAGAGGCGCTGGCCCCCGGCGCCCGCGCGGTGTTCTTCGAGAGCATGGCCAACCCGTCGCTCGAGATGGTCGACATCGAGGCCGTCGCGACGCTCGCCCACGCGGCCGGTGCCGTGGTGATCGTGGACAACGTGTTCTCGACCCCGGTGTTCTCGCGCGCCATCGAGCAGGGCGCCGACGTGGTGGTCTACTCGGCCACCAAGCACATCGACGGCCAGGGCCGGGCGCTTGGCGGGGTGATCCTCGGCAGCCGCGAGTTCATCCGCGGCACGGTCGAGCCCTACCTCAAGCACACCGGCGCGGCCATGAGCCCCTTCACCGCCTGGATCATGCTCAAGGGTCTCGAGACCATGGACCTGCGGGTGCGCGCGCAGGCATCCTCGGCCCGCGCCATCGCCGAGGCGGTGAGCGAGCATCCCAAGGTCACCGCGGTCAGCTACCCGGGCCTGCCCACCCATCCGCAATACGATCTGGCGCAGCGCCAGCTCGGCGGGGCAGGGGGCACGATGGTCTCCTTCGTGATCGAGGGCGGCAAGGAGGCGGCCTTCGCCTTCTGCAACGCGCTCGAAATCGTGCTGATCTCGAACAACCTCGGGGACGCGAAATCCATCGCCACGCACCCGGCGACGACCACGCACCAGCGGCTCAAGCCCGAGCAGCGGGCCTCGCTCGGAATCTCGGACGGGATGATCCGCCTGTCGGTGGGGATCGAGGCGACCGAGGACCTCGTGGCGGACATTCTCGGAGCGCTCTCGGCGGTCTGAGACAATTTCGCAAAAAGATGCGGGCGACTTACAACTTCCGGAAGAAAATGTTGGAAAAACGTTTGTTCGTACCCTATCTCATCGGTGTCAAGGACTAGGCCCGAAGGATGGCTGAAATGAACGTGTTTACCCCCGAAATCGACCGCAAACCCAGCAAGGAAGAGGCGGCGAAGGCGCTCGAAGTGCTTCGCAGCTTTGCAGAAAAGGCGCTGGACTACGAGATCGACGCGCTGGATCCCGGCATTGCCGCCCTGCGCGACGGTGGTGTGCCCTATCCTGATCTGTCCCGGGTCTACCCGACCGCCTTCCGTGCGGACGAAGCTTATCGTGAAACCCTGCCTGACCTTCAGAACGGGCCGTCCTCGCTCATCAAGGGCGAGAATCGCCTGATCCAGCACGTCGGGATCTCGAACTTCCGTCTGCCGATTCACTACCGCACCCGCGACCATGGCGAGCTCACGCTCGAGACCTCGGTCACCGGCACGGTCAGCCTCGAGGCGGACAAGAAGGGCATCAACATGTCGCGCATCATGCGCAGCTTCTATGCCCACGCCGAGAAGACCTTCTCGTTCGAGGTGATCGAGGCGGCGCTCGACGACTACAAGTCGGATCTCGAGAGCTTCGACGCCCGGATCATGATGCGCCTGTCCTTCCCGGTGCGGCGCGACAGCCTGCGCTCGGGCCTGTCGGGCTACCAGTATTACGACATCGCGCTCGAGCTGGTCGAACTCGACGGCGTGCGCCGCAAGATCCTGCACCTTGACTATGTCTACAGCTCGACCTGCCCGTGCTCGCTCGAGCTGTCCGAGCACGCGCGCCGCACCCGTGGCCAGCTCGCCACGCCGCATTCGCAGCGCTCGGTGGCCCGCGTCTCGGCGGTGCTGGCGAACGAGGGCGACTGCCTGTGGTTCGAGGACCTGATCGGGCTCTGCCGCAAGGCCGTGCCGACCGAGACGCAGGTCATGGTCAAGCGCGAGGACGAGCAGGCCTTCGCCGAGCTCAACGCCGCCAACCCGATTTTCGTCGAGGACGCGGCCCGGCTCTTTGCCGAGCAACTTCAGGCAGACCCGCGGATCGGTGACTTCCGCGTGCTGGCCAGCCACCAGGAGAGCCTGCACTCGCACGATGCGGTGTCGGTTCTGACCGAGGGCACCACATTTGCCAATGACAGCCTCGATCCGAAGCTGTTCTCGACGCTGTTCCACGTCGGCTGACACCGCCAGACGCGCTGAATTACCCTGCGCCGCCCCTTCGGGCGGCGCATTTTTCATACACATTGCTGCAATGCAGCAAATCGTGATCGCCCGGTTCAGGATTGTTTTAGGTTTTGCCCTATCCTTGAGACCGGGAGGAAACCGCAATGACCGGAGGTTTCCGAATGAGCACGACCAACAACGTCCAGATCGGCATGGGGCGAACGTCCCTGAAGCAAAAGATCGACATCTATTTCGCCGGGCTCGGGATGGGGCTGAACCCCTACGGCCTGCGGCGCGCCCGGATGGGCGAGATCATCACGCTCGAGATGAAGAGCGATGCGCAGCTTGCAACCATGGGGCTGACCCGCGACGACATCCTGCCACACGTCTTTCGCGATCTTCTGACCGCCTGAACCACGGGCGGTGCTGCGGCTTGACAGCCGCGGCGGGGCGGGCCAACGCTGCCCCATGTTCGATATCCGCCCTGTCGCCTATGTGATCGGCCTTCTGGTCGCCACGCTTGGTGCCACCATGTTTCTGCCGATGCTCGTGGATATCGCCGAAGGGCGGGGCGAGTGGCACGTCTTCCTGCAGACCGGGCTGGTCACCTTGCTCGCGGGGGGGCTGGTGTCGCTGTCCTGCGCCAATGCGGTGCGCGCGGGGCTCTCGATCCAGCAGACCTTCCTGCTCACCGTGGGCGTCTGGGCGGTGCTGCCGGTCTTCGGCGGCATGCCCTTCATCTGGGGCGCCACTGAGGCGAGCTTCACCGACGCCTACTTCGAGGCCATGTCCGGGCTCACCACCACCGGCTCCACCGTCTTCGTCGGACTCGACACCCTGCCCAAGGGGCTGCTGCTGTGGCGCGGCATCCTGCAGTGGCTGGGCGGTATCGGCATCATCGTGGTGGCCATGGTGTTCCTGCCAGAACTGCGGGTGGGGGGGATGCAGGTGTTCCGCTCCGAGGCCTTCGAGACCATGGGCAAGATCCTGCCCCGCGCCACCGAGATCGCCTCGTCGATCTCGACCATCTACGTGGCGCTGACGCTGGCCTGCGCCCTGGCCTACATCTTCTGCGGCATGAACGCCTTCGACGCGTCGGTGCACGCGCTTACCACGATCTCGACCGGCGGGTTCGCCAATTACGACGCCAGCTTCGCCACCTTCTCGGGGCCGGCGGAATACGTGGCGTCGTTCTTCATGGTCGCCGCGGCGCTGCCCTTCGTGCGCTATGTGCAAATGCTCAACGGCCACCACACGGCGCTCTGGCGCGACAGCCAGGTGCTGGTGTTCTTCGCCACCATCGGCACGCTCGTGCTGGTGATGGCGGTGACGCTGGTGTCGATCTTCCCGCACCATCCCGAGCAGGCGGTGCGCGAGGCGCTGTTCAACATCACCTCGATCATCTCGGGGACAGGATATGCCTCGGTCGACTACATGGGCTGGGGCTCGTTCATCATCACGATGTTCTTCTTCATCGGCCTGATCGGAGGCTGCGCGGGCTCGACCGCCTGCTCGGTGAAGATCTTCCGCTACCAGATCCTGTTCGCCTCGATCCGGGTGCAGCTTCGCCGGATCCGGGCACCGCACGGCGTCTTCATCCCGCGCTTTCAGGGCCGGCCGGTGGATGACGAGACCATGTCCTCGGTGCTGGCCTTCTTCGCCTTCTTCGTGGTGTCGCTGGGGGTGTTGTCGGTGGGGCTCGGGATGACGGGTCTCGACTTCACCACCTCGATCTCGGGCGCGGCGACGGCGCTGGCCAACGTGGGCCCGGGGCTGGGCGACATCATCGGGCCCGCCGGCAACTTCGCCACCATAAACGACACCGCGAAGTGGATGCTGGCCTTCGCCATGCTGACCGGGCGGCTCGAGGTGATGATC
>NZ_JAATOS010000032.1:0-22216 GCF_011806505.1 Salipiger sp. HF18
GACCGTTCCGCTCCGTGTCTGAGATGAACGCAACGATCATCGCGAATTTTCAGGCCTGCGTCGGCCACGACGACGACCTTTGGGTCCTCGGGGATTTCGCTTTTGGGCGCGCGGATGACACGGCACGGTTCGAGGGCTGGTTTCACAGCTTGCCGGGCCGAAAGCACCTTATCATCGGCAACCACGACGATGAGGCCGTAATCTCGCTGCCTTGGCACAGCGTCGAATACATGGCCGAGCTTCAGGACGAGGAGCAGGGTCTGGTGCTTTGTCATTACCCCATGATTACATGGAATGGAGCTCGTCGAGGCGCACTACAACTCTTCGGTCATGTGCATGATCAATGGCCGGGATCGCGGAACAGTGTAAATGTCGGTGTTGACCAGTGGGATTTCAGGCCTGTGCAAATTCAGGAAATTGCGCAGCGTGCCAAGCGTCTGTCTGTCAACAAGCACTGGGCCGACGTTGAGCATGAGAATGAGAATGAGCTCGAGTAGCGTTCGCGCTTAGGTATCACAAGCGGACGGGACGCTATCAACACTGCGGGAGGAGGAGACTCGGTGACCGAAAAAAGCGAACCAAAGCGCCGCGCAGTGAGGAGTATTTGCCCACGCTGCGGTGCCGAACCGGGCCAACCATGTCTTGGGAAGCGGGGACAGTCGCGCACAAGCTACCATAAGGAACGATTAGAACAGACAGCAGAGGCTGATCGTGTCGCTGAGCTTATGAATAATCTGGATATCCCCGAAATTGACGGGTTCGTAGTCTATGGAATCCATAATCCGGACACTGAAACGTTCGTCTACATAGGGCAGACAGGCCGTTTTCGGAAGCGTGTCAGGGATCATCTGCGAAGCGGCCTCAAGCCACATCGTTTTCCACCAGTGAAAAAATGGCTCTACGAGACTTTGGGCAGCGACCGCGTCCCTGTCTTTGAGGTTTTACAGCATTGCACTAGCGAACAGGCCTCGCTTGATGCAGAGACCGCTTTGATCAGGAAGCTGACCGCAGAAGGCGTGGTTCTTCTAAATAACTGGAAAATTCACCGAGAATAAATAGCGCTTCAGAAAACAGATCTCTATTACTTAGAGGACACGTAGCTTGGCTTCCTTCCCTCGGTAGGCATGTGAAAACATCTGTGCCAGGATCATTGGCCAGACACGACCCTCTCATCTGAATGCAGATACTTTCCAGTAGTTTCATGCAGAATCCTGCACTACCAATAGAGTAACGACGCCGAGGCCCTTGATGAACCCTACTGAAATTTATGACGCATTGGCGGAGATTGCCGCCGAACCGTTTGACGCCACCGAATTCCCCTTCGCCTTTGCCGCCGCCACCGATGGCGCCAAGGCGGCGATCTCCAAGCTGCGGAGCGGGGCGACCAACAAGTCCGACCTTCCCGGCGGTGTGCTGTTTGGCAAGAAGTTCCACTTCGCCCCCGCACAGGCGGGCATGACCGATGTCACGCTAGACCAGCTGCGCAGCTCGAAGAAGACCAAGACCTCGAAGCCCGCGATCCTGATCGCGACGGATGGCGAGATGATCTCGGCAGAGCATCCGGCCTCGGGCGATACGCTCCACTGCCGTTTCGCCGAGTTTGGCGACAATTTCGGCTTCTTCCTGCCCGCCGCGGGCAAGGAACGCTACCGCGCGGTCGAGGAAAACCCCGTCGACGTCAAGGCGACCGGCAAGCTGGCCCGCCTCTATGACGCGCTGACCAGGGCAAACCCCGACTGGGGCAGCGATGAGCGTCGGCACGAGATGAACCAGCTGATGATGCGGCTGATCTTCTGCATGTTCGCCGAAGACGTCGGCATCTTCCCCGACAACCAGTTCTCGCGCCTGCTGTTCACCCATGCGGGCGACAAGGGCGAGGAAGCGCGCGCAACCATCATCGCGGCCTTCCGGGCGATGAACCTGCCCAAGGAAAAGCGCGAGGGCCTGCCCGCCTGGACGGGCGAGCTGGAATACGTCAATGGCGGTCT
Source organism: Salipiger sp. HF18 (assembly GCF_011806505.1). NCBI lineage: Bacteria > Pseudomonadati > Pseudomonadota > Alphaproteobacteria > Rhodobacterales > Roseobacteraceae > Salipiger > Salipiger sp. HF18. Next base: position 1,989 of record NZ_JAATOS010000032.1, read on the forward strand.
CTTTGCAGGCACCATCGACGCGCCGCGCTTTGATGCCGTCGCCTTCCGCTATCTGCGCGAGGCCTGCGATCTGAATTGGCGCGAGATCAACCCCGACATCTTCGGTTCAATGATCCAGTCGGTCGCGGACCCCAAGCAGCGCTCGGAACTGGGGATGCACTACACCTCGGTGCCGAACATCATGAAGGTGATCGGGCCGCTGTTCCTCGATGACCTCGATGCCGAGATCCACAAGGCTTGGGACCGTGGCCGCGGACTGCAACAGGTGCTGGACCGGATGTCGCGCATCCGCGTGTTCGACCCGGCCTGCGGATCGGGGAACTTCCTTGTCGTGTCTTACCGCGAGCTGCGGGCGCGCGAGACGCGCATCCTGCGGCGGCTGGAAGAGCTGAACGGCCCCGGCTCGCTGGCCATGTTCTCGGCCATCCCGATCAGCCATTTCTACGGGATCGAGATCGCTGATTTCGCCGCCGAAACCGCCAAGCTGGCGCTGTTCATCGCCGAGTATCAGGCGAATGCCAGCTTTGCCGAGGTCTTTGGACGCCGCCCCGCCGCGCTGCCCCTGAAGGATGCGGCGCATATCCGCACCGGGAACTCCCTGCGCATTGACTGGGAGGAGGTCTGTCCGCCCCCCGGTGACGGCGAAGAGGTGTTCATCGCGGGCAATCCGCCGTTCTTGGGTTCGACCTTCCAGAGCAAGGAACAGAAGGCTGACCTTGCCCATGTATTCGGCGGGCATGTGAAGAGTTTTGCAGCCTTCGACTTCGTGGCGGCATGGTTTTTCAAGGCTTCCCGATACATCCGTGGGCGAACCGCGCGGGCGGCCTTGGTTTCCACGAACTCGATCTGTCAGGGATATTCGGTGGCCGCGCTATGGCCGCATGTGCTGGAAGACGATCTGGAAATCGGGTTCGCGCATAAGGACTTCAAATGGCGGAACAATGCTTCTTCCAACGCAACAGTCATGTGCTCTGTGATCGGCATCCGCAATCGAAGCAGAGAACCGAAACGGTTGTTTGCAGACGATATCGAAAGCGTAGCAGATAACATCAACGGATACTTGGTTAATGCCCCATCCGTCGCCGTCGAAGGGACGCGCACAGGAATGTTTGGCCTCGCTTCAATGGACTATGGAAACAAGCCAGTCGAGGGCGGCCACCTCATCCTGACTGAAGATGAGAAAGAGGAGATGGTGGAGCGCGAGCCGCGAGCATCAGCGTTTATCCGACCGTTCATGGGCTCTAACGAGGTCGTCAAAGGTTTCCGCCGCTATTGCCTTTGGATTACTCCCGAAACGGTCGCAGAAGCAGAGACAATTCCGGAAATTGCGGAACGTGAGGTCGAAGCATTCCGTTCGAAAAGCACTGACGCATATGTGCAAGAGAAGCTGCTTCCACTTTCGTATCGCTTCAAGCAAGTCTTCACTGCGGAAAGCCATTCCATCCTGGTGCCCAGCGTCACCTCCGAACGCAGGCCCTACCTTCCGGTGGAGCGGGTCGGCGCTGATGTGATCTCATCCAATCTCAATCAAGTGCTCTACGACGCCGCTGAATGGTGCATCGCGCTGATCGCCTCACGCCTGCACCTTGTGTGGATTGCCACCGTCTGCGGCAAGCTAGAAACCCGTTTCCGCTATTCGAACACAATGGGCTGGAACACCTTCCCGGTGCCGAAATTCACCGAGGATCAGCTGGAGGCGCTTTCAGCCTCGGCCCGCAAGATCCTGCGCACCCGCTATTCTCATTATCCCGCCACGATAGCCGAGCTCTATGACCCCGACAAGATGCCCGAAGATCTGCGCGCCGTGCATCGGGAAAACGACGAGCTTCTGGAAAGCATGTATATCGGCCGCCCCTTCCGCAATGACACCGAACGGCTGGAGAAGCTCTTCAAGCTCTATGCCGCCAAGGTGAAATCGCTGGAGGCCGCGCCACAGAAAAAGAGGGCCTGACACATGGTTCAGATGGTCAATGTCACTTATGGCACCTCCAAGGCGACGACGAACGCCCTTGGTCAGCGCCCGATGCAGGCCCGCACCTATGCCGCCCGCGCCGCGCAGTTCCTGCTGCTGAAGGCGCCGCCCGCAGCGGGCAAAAGCCGCGCGCTGATGTTCGTGGCGCTCGACAAGCTGCGCCATCAGGGGCTGGAGAAGGTGATCGTCTGCGTGCCCGAAACCTCGATCGGCGGGTCGTTCCGCTCGACCGATCTGACGAGCTATGGGTTCGAGGCGGATTGGGAAGTCGATGACCGCTGGAACCTCTGCCTGACCGGCGAGGATGCCGACAAGCAGAAGGTGCGCGCCTTCCAGACCTTCATGGACAGCGATGCCAAGGTATTGGTCTGCACCCATGCCACGTTCCGCTTCGGCTTTGACGAGGTGATCAAGACCAAGGGGATCGAGGCGTTTGACAGCTGCTTCATCGCCATCGACGAATTCCACCATGTCTCGGCCTCGGACAACAACCGGCTGGGGGTGATCCTGCGCAGCCTGATTACCCGCGCTGAGTGCCATGTGATGGCGATGACCGGCAGCTATTTCCGCGGCGATGCCGATCCGGTGCTGCGCCCCGAGGACGAAGACCGCTTCACCAAGATCACCTACAGCTATTACGAGCAGCTTGAGGGCTATGCCTGGCTCAAGGCGCTCGGGATCAATTACGAGTTCTACAAGGGCAATTACGTCAACGGGCTGCCGGGCGTGCTGAACGCCGATCAGAAGACGATCATCCACATCCCGCATCGGGGTTCATCTGAGGCGTTCGACGACAAGTTCAACGAAGTGGGCAAGATCCTCGACCTTCTGGGCACGCATAAAGGCCGCGATCCCGAAACGGGGTTTGATCTGGTGCGCAAGCCCGATGGCGGGGTTCTGAAGGTAGCGGACTTGGTGGATGACGGGCCGGGGCGTGATATCGTCAGGGCCGCGCTGTCGCGCGAGATCAAGGGGCCGGATGGCAAGCGCGATGACACGGCGGACCGGGCCAAGGTCGATATCATCATCGCGCTCGGGATGGCCAAGGAGGGCTTTGACTGGGTATGGTGTGAACATGCGCTGACGATCGGCTATCGGTCGTCCCTGACCGAGATCGTGCAGATCATCGGGCGCGCAACGCGTGATGCACCCGGCAAGCCGCGTGCGCTGTTCACGAACCTCGTGGCCGAACCGGGCGTGGAAACGGGCGTCGTGACCGATGCCGTGAACGATATGCTCAAGGCGATCTCCGGGTCGCTGCTGATGGAGCAGGTGCTGGCCCCGAACTTCAAGTTCTACCGCCGCGAAGATGGCGACGTGCGCGCGCCGATGGGGACCGATGACGAGGGCAATATCACCATCGGCATCAAGGGGCTGGTCGAGCCGCCCACCGACCGTTCGCGCGAGATCTGCGAGAAGGACATGAACGACCTGATGGCGACAGCCTATCAGGAGATGGACAGGCGCGTGCTGTCGCCAGATACCGCCCCCGAAGTCGCCACGCAGATGGTGCTGACCGATATCATCGAGAAGCGGTATGAGACGCTGGATGCCGAGGAAGCGGAATCCGTCCGTCAGCATCTCGCAGCGCATATGAACGTCCTGACTTTGGCACGGAAGGAAGCCGAACGTGGTTTCGCCGAGGGGCAGTCCCCCCTGAGTGGCACGCCCCCGAAGCCGAGCGGTGCCGACGATGACGGTGAGCCCGCCAGCGCCCCGAATACCTTGCTGGAGATGGTTCGGAAATTCATCAACGTCCGGGACATCGACATCGAGCTGATCGACAGCGTGAACACCTTCCAGGAGAGGTTCGAGGTCGCGTCGAAATCGCTGAACTCCGAGCTGCTGTCACATGTCCAGTCGGCAATGGTTGCCTTACGGGTGAATATGACCGGCGACGAGGCCAGGACGCTTTGGCCCCGCATCAAGGCATTCCGTGCCACTGAAGGGCGCGAGCCGAATGTCCATTCCGCCAATCCGCTTGAAAAGCGCATGGCAGAGGCACTTGCCTGGCTGAAGGCCGAAAAGGCCAAGCGCCTTCGTGAGGGGGCTCTGTGATGTCGCGCCCGAGCCTGGAAGACATTTTCGCGGAAGACGACGAATTCGGCTTGTTAGATGTCAAACCTCGCGCAGGACGCGGTGGTCCAGCGCAGGATCGTGGCGTCGCTGCCTTGCTCGAAGTCACGGTCTTCTATGAGCGGCATTCGCGTCTCCCCGACCCGGACGCAATGGATCACGACGAGATGCATCTTGGCGTGATTTGGGATGTGGTGAAGCAGGCTCCGACCGATCAGATGCGGGCTGTGGATCGGTTGGGCCTGCTGGGCGAAGATGCCGCCCCCACGCCGCGCGCATGGCAAGATGACCCTGTTGACGCAGATATCCCCGATAGCTTGGATGACATCTTCGCGGATGACGACCTTGATGTTGATGCCTCACTGGTCAGCCTCAAACACACCACGCCCTCCGCAGAAAGGCATGTTCCGGATCATCGCGCTGACTTCGTCCCCTGTCAGGATTTCGAGCAGTTCCGAGAGCGTTTTGAGGCCGTCCAGCGCGGCCTGGAGGTTGGAGAGCGGAAAGCAAACCCGGTACGGAAATGGTCGGTGATAGAGCCGATCGAAGGGGACTTCTTCATCAGGAATGGCTTACTGGCCATGATCGCTGAGAAGTCGGAGATGACCGCCCGTGGTGGCGCGCGCGACCACCGGCTCCGCGTCATCTTTTCGAACGGAACTGAGAGCGACCCGCTCATGTCGTCATTCCGTAAATCCCTGAATGAGGACAAGACGGCTCGCATGGTCCAGAAGGTTGGCCTCGGGCCGCTTGATCCTGAATGGGAGAGCGATCAGCTCGAACTCTCGGGAACGATCTATGTTGCCCGTTCCCGATCCGAAAACCCCGAGATCAAGGGGCAGCGCATGATCTTGCACAAGATCGGTGTCACCAGCCAAGACGTCGCCCGCCGCGTTGCTGACGCAAAAAACGATCCGACGTTCCTTCTGGCTCCGGTGGAGATTGTCGCGACATACAGCCTTCAGAACCTGTCGCGCAGCAAGGTCGAAAGCCTACTGCACCGCTTCTTTGCAGCCGCTCGTCCGGCCGAGCTCTTCGTCACCGATCGGTTTGGGAAAAAGGTGTTCCCGAAGGAATGGTTCTATGTCCTGCCCGAACATGTCGGCCAGGCGGCCAAGCTGATCGAAGACGGCACCTTGCATCGGTATCGGTATGATGTCGAAAATCAGAGTTTTGTATTGAAGATTGCATCAACCTGAGATGACCATAGTTAATTCTTTCAAAAATTCGAGCGCCTAACTCTCGGATGCGACCCCTCATGCAAAGCGAAGTCGATATGTTGGAAACGGATAAGACAGTCTATTCCCGCGCCGTGCTAAGCATTAGCTGAGGCGGGTGCGACACCGCCAATGATACTAGGAGGGCGGAGAGCCGACCTTCGCTGCGCATCGCATGAATGACAGTGATGCGCAGGAAGCGCCCTTTGCAAAGTCGAGGCAGCCGACGCCCAACTACAGCGCGACCGGCCCTTTGCAAAGTTGCGGTAGCACCGTCGGCCGGAGCGACTTGACCGGCCCGTACCGAACTTTGACGGCATTTGCTATGCCTCCATGCAGCAATTGCGCACCACCGTTCAAATTCTCGACTACTGGCACTCGCGACAAGGGCCGAGCAAGGTTCTCCGCCGCACACTTGCATACGAATGGAACGCGAGACACCATCAGGCAGTCATGGCTCGAGGTCACGCCTCATGCGTTGATCCAGTCACTCCATCACGCCTACCATTGAAAGCCGTGTTGCCATTTACGCGCAATCTCATCGGTGATCAAAAGCGACAGCAACCATGAAACACCGCTCCGCAAGCACCCGGCTGCGCCGAAGTAAAAAGTCATGCCTTCCGGTAGGTGCAAAGGTGAAACGCCCGCCACTTTACAACTCAACAAACAATGCTAACGTTAGGAAAATTTGGAGTTTGCATGCCCACTTTGCCAGACATTAGTATTGAGTTCAAAGATAATCCATCACCAGCCTTTGTCGTGTCATGGGGAGGTGAGGGCCGGTCTGAACTGTCACCGGTCACAAGATACGATGCTTTTGAGCAAGAAGCCGCTGATTTGTATCATTACATTGCGACTCATCTGGGCCAGGCAGCATTGTCTATGGAAGCTCTTCGATCCGATCCCATTGCGGAAAGTTGGATATCCATATCTAACAAGATTCTGGGATCCATACTCCACCCTTCAAGAAACACAATTCGAAGTGCGATTGAAGATGTTCTGCAATCGATTGAACGTCGACCGATTTATGCACAAATCGACGCGCGGCTAGCACACTTTCCGTGGGAACTTCTCCGCTTGCGAGATGATACGTTACTGGGCGACGAAATTGTCTTCTTTAGTGATTTTCAATCTGGATTTGATGGCCATTCATTTCACACCCAAGCGTCGCGCACCTCAAATGCCCGAATACTAATAAAAGCTATAGAGGAATCAGATATTCCCTATGCTGCTAATGAGAGGAGAAATTTGACGCTACTCGCCTCGAATGCTATGGAAGTTCAGTTTGCGCCTGAAATCGATGATATAGATGGTCGAAAAGATTTTTTCCAGTGGATTGGTGCAGCGGGGTATGATGGTCTGCATTTTTACTGTCACTGCCGCTATCCTCCAGAGAAATTTGAAGTTGAGATCGAGGTAAGCAATAATGCAACTCTCACACTTTGCGATCTCCGGGCAGACCTGATGCTTGACGGATCGGCGTTTGCCGTGCTCAACGTTTGTGAGGCTGGCCCTTCACCAGAAAACAGAGGGGGCAGTTTTGTCGAGTATCTTGCACTCGAGCAAGGCATAGGTGCAATTGTTGCCACTCTGGCGCCAGCGCGAGCTGACGATGCTGCACACTTCGCGAATGAATTCTACGTTTCATGGCTTGGTAGGGTTGGCTCGATTAAAACAGCGCGAATGGGTGAAGCGCTCTTTCGAGTCAGGCAAGAGCTCCTGAATGACAACCTCCTGACGGCACATTTGTACCGTATATTTGGGCAAGCGGATATTTATCTTGAGGATCTCGAGAGCAAGGAAAAGGCGGCATGACAATGGAAGAACAAAAAGGTTTTCCAATAATTGGGGCGGTTCCAAGCGCTGATCGCCCGAACGACGGAATGCTTCGAAGCCAGAAAAAAGAAATTGATGCCCCGCGCATATCTGAAGAGCGCTTGAAAAAGGATCTTGAGCGGCTTTCCAGTGTTGTCGCTTCAGAAGAACTTTTTAATGAGAAGCCTGGGGGTGTCAAATTGGAAGAGATCACTCTTCGAGTGGAAGTCTCTGCGTCAGGTGAATTGGGTTTTGTTGTTGCGAGCGGATCGGTCAACGCAGGAGCAAGCATAGAGCTCAAGTTTAAGAGATCCCAATGAACCTTATCGCTCAAATTGAAGCTGAGCAAATCGCTCAACTCGGAAAATCGATCCCAGACTTCAAAGCTGGTGATACACTCAGGATTGGTTACAAGGTTACTGAAGGTTCCAGAACTCGGGTGCAGAATTTTGAAGGAGTTTGCATTTCTCGGAAGAATGGGAAGGGCATCTCGGCATCTTTTACAGTTAGAAAAATATCGTTCGGTGAAGGTGTAGAGCGTGTATTTCCGCTCTACTCGACAAACATTGAGAACATAATTGTGGTGCGGCGTGGTCGCGTTCGCAGAGCCAAACTGTATTATCTTCGGGGTCGCCGGGGCAAGTCGGCACGTATCGCAGAGGACACAAATTATCGCGAATTGACACTCACGGGAGGGATGGCGCCCTCCTCCCCTTCGTATGACGCAAGGTTCGGTCTCTCCGCCAATACTCCGCCGAAGCATTCCGTGCATCTTGCGCCAAATTATACCGATATTGAGCAATCTGAGGGTTTGATCGAAACCGATTTTTCTGTTAGAGTCAGGCAAATAAACACCGCTTTGCGAAAGTTGAGGCTTATGGGGCAGTCAGCGACGCTCAAGCAGAAAGTCGAAAGCGTAAACGCTCTATCGAATTCCTTGCCAAGCGCTGATGAGTATGCTGTCAATGAAGTGCGCTTTCGATCAAAGCTTATTGAAGCGCTATCCAAAATTCTTCCGCTTACAGTTTCCCGAGATGTCGAGCTGAAGGACCGCTCAATAACAACTATAGCGCGTATTGGTGACTGCTTTACAGCGACATACAATAATCGCACCTCAGACCCCATTTACGCAGCACTCTCTATGATCGGCACTGACAGGGTTTTCATTTTAGAGATGCAAAAGCAGGGAGAGAATACAGGTTCGCTAAGTGTATCACTTCAGAGACTGTCTACCGTTCTTAATTGTCAGAAATTAGACAATTGCGAGAAGAAAATAAGTAACATTCGATTGTTCCGGGAGGACACTGAAAGTCTCTCTGTTGAAGGCGTGTTCAACTTCAATGTTCTAAATTCTGATCCGTTCGAATGCGAGACGTTCTCTCTCTCGAGCGGGCCTGGTGTGACGTTCGCGCTAAGATTGGAGAACCGCCTTGCGGAACGGTTCTCTTTGGAAGAATGCTTCCGAAGAGCTTATGTGTTTTAGCCAATTCACGAACGCCTGTGCCTCTGAGTAAGAGCTTTTTTGAACTTTGGTTAACTCGCGTGCCGCCGTTATTTGTGACCGGCGCAGCGAACTGCGGCTTTCCGCCCGGCCTGTCTATGCTCTGCGTCATGCTGCGCCCGGCACGAATGTCTTGGAAGGGCTGTGACCGGCCATCAGCTACACCTCGGTCGAAGGTCGGCTTCGGGCCGAGACTGCGTGAAAAAGCGGTGCGGACGTCGGGGCCGTGTTGAATGTTAGCCCGCCTTGGTCAGCAAATACACTGTCTCTCGTTCATCGTTCAGGTAGGATCCTCGACACTTGAAGCCGAGATCAGGCAGCGCTGCCGTCCGATACCCTTCTCGTTTTGTGGTGGCAAAAACGCCATCGCCACCTATGGGTAGGGACATCAGCTCTTCCATCAGAAGTGATGAGAGGCGGCGTCCTCGATTAGCTTTCGATACCGCCACATAGCCAAGTTCCGTTTGATACTCATTTTCTGGAACCTCTACTCCCACATTTTCACGGAGCCTTTTTCTGTACGTGGCTTCCGGAGATTTTAGGGCCGCCACGCCTGCAATCTCTTTGGCCCAACGCGCGACGATGAGAAGATGTGCTCTTCTGACACGATTTTCGATTTGCTGGACAGTCCCTTTGACTGCTCCGCATGAGTGAATAAGGTCTGCTACTTCTGCCGCTTCGTCGTCAGATAGTTCTGCTCCACTCCGAAGTATGACCGTGTAAGGCACGTCGGCTGCGCGCACAGTCTTGGGAAAGCCATTCATGTTATCGTCACCTGCGCCGGAAAATTACCCCGACAACCTGCCTCCATTGCAGGTATTCAGCAAACGAATTCTCCGCTACTTGGCGACATCCCCCTATGCCATGCGATAGTGCCGCAGGTCCGCACGCCTGATGGACTTCGCCGCTAGATCACAGCCTGAACATGCGAAGCGAGATGTGGGAAGGTCTGCATAGCCGCAGGTTCCGATTGGAAAATGCTGCACGATGCACGAGTGGCCGCTTGACCAAGCTGCAATGCAGCATGGGAGCAGTGCGCCGATGTCCGGTAAGGGCCGAGATTGACCTCGAGATTGTTCGTGGATCACCATGGAAGGCCTACGAAACTCTTGAAGTAGCTGGCTGCAATGTGATCGCTGAAAAAAAAGCAAAAGCGCCAATCGATCTGTCGAAAGGCGCCTAACTTTTGTCGGAAACGACAAACTTACTGTCGTTCGTCAATGATGTTCAGTGGTGAGCCGTGCAGGAGTCTGCGCGTTGTTGCAAATCAAGGGGTGACGCTGGCGAACGCCCAGAACAGCCCCTTTGATTTCATTGACGAAATTCAGGGCCTGACGAACCGTCCGGAAGCCCCCGGAGCCCCAAACAAAATTGCCGGGGGAGCTGGCACTCCACCCGACAACAAAGAAAGTCTTTCGACACCATCAGCCTACGCCCCCTCCGCCACTGGCGCAAGCCTCACGGAGGACCGGCCATGAGCTACGTCGTAGAGGCCCATTGCCATGAACGCCGTTTCGGCAGTGCCGTCCGCAAGCAGATCATCATGTTTCTGGCCAACAAGGCCAGCGACGACGGCTCGGGCATCTGGTGCTCCAAGGGGTTCGTCCAGCGCCACACGGAGCTGAGCGAGACCAGCGTCAAGCGGACCATCTCGGAGTTTCTCCGCGAGGGCATCCTGGTCCAGACCGGACAGCAACGGCCCTGCAAGAACGGCTTCACCGTCGTCTACCGGATCGACATGAATGTCGTGGCGCGTTTGGAGCTGATTGGCGCCCCGGCAAGGCCCCCCGCACAGACGGGGTCCCCAGAGGACGGGGTGCGTCCTGACCCCGGTACCGGGTCCCCTGAGGACGGGGTACGGGGTCCTCAGGGGACCCCAAACAATCCTAAAACAACCCCTAAACCTCCTACGCGCGCGCAGGAGCCGGGGGAGGAGGATCTGGGCAAGATCTGGGATGCCTATCCCGAGGATCGGCGACGGGACCGGCCGACCTCGCTCAGGCTGGCCCGGGATGCGCTGTCCGAGGTGACGGCGGCCGAACTGCTGGCGGCGGTGAAGGCCTACACCCTGCATTCGGCCGGGCACACCCGATCGAAGGTCAGCTTCTCGGACAACTGGTTCAGGCTGGGGAAATGGCGGTCCTTCGTCGAGGCGGCCAGGGCCGAGGCGCACAGGCCGCAAGAGATCGCCGAGAGGCTGCTCAGCGACGCCGCCGACGCCATCCGCGAGCGGAAGGACTGGATGTACCGGCACCTGCCGGAGGACAGGGTTTACCAGGCGGTGCAGCGCGGGCTGATCACGCGGGAAGAGGCCCAGGCAGCGGGGTTCCTGCGATGACCAGACCCGGCATGATCCCGGCCCCCGGCTGGCCAACGAACGCCGCGCCGGTGCAGCCCGCGCTCCCGGGACACCCCGCAAAAGCCTGCCGACGCGCCACCCCCATGGCTGGCGGAGAGGGGCTTTTGCAGCCGCCTCGGGCGGCTTCGATCCGGGACGGATCGGCGGCGCAGCCGCGTGGCAGGGTGCAGGGGCGCAGCGCCTTGCCCGACGTGTTGCTTGCCAACACAGTAGTCGGTCCATATTGCGTTTCCCGGGGAACAGAGGTCGCAGCATGAGCGGCCCCCAGTTCTTCCACCTCCAGAGCTTTTCGCGCAAGGCCAACCCCGCCGGCCAATCGGTCGAGCAGGTGCTGGCCGAAGCGGCCCGTGTCCCTCGGTTTTCCACCCACGTCCCCGCCCCTCGCCCGCCTCGCATCGTCGCGGGTCTGCACCCGGCGCGGATCAAGGAGCGCCATGACGCGATGGTGGAGGCCGGGCGGATTTCCGTGACGCTGGCCGACGGCTCGACGAAGGAGCGCGGCATTCGCAAGGATCGTCACACGCTGCTGACCTGCGTGGCCTCGCATCCGCTCCTGTCCAGCCAGGTCGAGGCGGACGCGGAAGCCCGGCGGAAATACGAAACCTGGGTCGAGTACAACCTCGCCCATTTCCAGCGGATGTTTGGCGACAAGCTGATGGGCGTGGTCGAGCACCTCGACGAAGAGCACCCGCATCTCCACGCCTTCGTCCTGCCGACAGATGATCCCACCTGTTCCGCCCGCGACCTGAACCCCGCCTGGGGCGCGAAGACCGAAGCCGAAGCCGCCGCCCGCAAGGCCGGTCATGACGCCAAGGCCGCGGTGAAGATCGGGAACAAGGCCTACAAGGCCCGGGCGCGGGAGCTTCAGGACGAGTACCACCGCGAGGTCGGCATCGCCGCCGCCCTGACCCGGCTGGGTCCGAAGCGGGAAAGGCTGTCCCGGGCGGAGTGGCGCGCGCGCAAGGCGGCTGCGGAGCAGGATGCGCTGCTGCTGAGGGAAATGGAGGATCGCGTCTCGGCGCTGGCCATCCACGAGGAAGAACTCTCGGCCACGGAGGAGGAGATCACGGCCCGTCTGGCGGAGCAGCTGGAACAGGCCGCCCTATTGGATGCCGAGGCAGAGGCGAAACGACAGAGCGCCTCGACCGAAAGCGACGCACTGCTCGAGGCGGCCCGCCGCGATCGGGAGGCGGCGGTGGCCAGGCTGGCCACCGCGGAGGCGGAGGCAAGAAGGCTGGAAAACCGTGCCCGAAAGAAGGCCGAGGAAGATACCGCGGTGGCCGACGCCTACCTCCTCGACGCCAAGCGAAAGGCCCGGCAGGTGCGGCTCGACGCCGAACGCAAGATGGAAGAGGTCCGGTCCCAGGCCGATGCCTTCCGCCGGGACGGGGTGCGCGAGGCCTTCGAGCTGGCCCGCAAGCTGATGATCGGCGTGTTGACCGGAGAAATCGCGCCAGCGCCAACGGGGGAAGGCTGGACCATCCACGATGAACGCCTGAAGCGTCGGGTCGGCGAGCTGGATGTCGCGAGCTCCCTGGATCGTATCCTCCAGATCGTCTCCCGCTGCTGGGAACTGATCAAGCGCCACCTGAAACCGGCTGCGGCCGAGGCTGAATTGAGCGACCTGGTGGAGGATCAGCCCCCGGTCGGGCGCGATCCGCTACATCAGTCCGAGAGAGGGATCGAACCATGACCCGAGAGCTGGACGCCCGGATCGAGGAGCTTCGGGCCAGGCGAAACAACACGATCCGGAAGACGGAGGCAGAGCTGGCGGAGATGCAGGCTGAGCTCGAGCGGCAGATGACGGCCTTCCGCAAGGAGGTGGCGGCTGAGGCAAATCGGATCGGCGGCCTCATGCAGGTTACCGGCCGAAGGGTTGTTGCGGCGGAAAAGCGGCAAGCGAAGCTCGAGGCAGACCTCGCCATCCTGGGCAAGGAGAGCGGCCGCCTTCTGCGAAAACTTAGACGTCTTGGTCTGGGCGTATTGCTGGGAAATGTCCTGCTGGGCGGCGCCTTCATATCCCTGGCGCTCTGGGGGCCACCGTTTTGGCCCTATTGATCACCTCGGCGTTGACGGGATCAATCATGATCGGTTGGTCCAGATCACGAAGCGATGCACTATTCAAAGGCACGACCGGCTGCCATCGGACAAGGAGGCCTGAAGAATGCGATACATGAGCTGTGAGGATTTGTTGGCCGCTATCGAGCAGGCCGAGGCCGGGCCGAGCTCAGGTGACATCGATGGCGCCCCGATGATCGTCAACTGGTTCCTTGTGTGGCGTGACGGTGATGCCATCCGGGCCGATGGCGATGTAAGCGGCCATCCCGAGATTTCAGACCCATGGGTGACGACGTCCCCTGTGCTGGGCTTCCAGTACGATTTCGACCTTGAGGCAGGCTGGTTGCGGACAATGTCGCGCTGGTATCGCCTTGGTCGGCTTAGGGCGGTGCCGGTTGCGTCACCCGATCCGCAGGCAAAGCGGAGAGAAGCTCTTGATGCCGCGCAGGATCTGCTCACGCGACATCGGGAGGCTTGGCGCGACCAAATCGTGTCGGGCGGACGCCCAGTGGCAACTGATCTGCCAGAGACGAATACGGCGGGGGTCGAGGGGCCGAACGCGCCGCTCGGTCCGGTCACAGGCCTCTTCATCTAGCGGGAGTCGGTCGTGCCCGGAAACATTCGAAAGATCATGGGAAACGCCACCTCGAACTAGAGGCGGCCCCTGTTCTACCTGTGTGGAAGAAGTGCGAACCTGGAGAGACGCTTATGTCAGAGGTAGGTGGCAAATACCTTTTCGGAGCTTGGCTGAGCGCCACCGAAATCGCCAATCTCGCGATCTGCGCCGACGTGTCAGAGCGGGGCGAAGCATGGACCGCGGACGCGAAGGACGCCGTCTATAAGCTGCTCAAGCCCACGATATCACCGCACATTAGCTCGCGATCCCGCGGCGGTGCCGGGCCGACGAGAAGCCTCGACCAAGCCTATCAGCTCCTCCTGCTCGACCTGTCCACACACGGAATGGACGCACCCGAAGCCGTCATGCGGAAGCTCCTTACGATTTGGGCGCTTGAAACGTTTGGTCGTAGCACGGAGCTATCGGGGTTCGATGATGGGCAAGTTCTCAACGCCGCGCTCGAGGAACTTGGATTGTCATCCTAGCTGCACCCCGAAACTGGCTAGGTTGGGCTCGTACTGGTCATTCGGCGGCGTAGCGGCCAGGACCAGCCTTCATGGCGGGCGACATGGCATTCGGCCCTAACCGGTCATCCATGACCACGGCCGGTTCCGCATCTCCGCTTCACAAAAGCGGCCATTACTTGGGATGGCCGGAGGCTGGTATCACTCTTCTATGCGATATCTCTTCCTGAATTCGTGGAGCACCATTTCGAGGGTCGCCTCAAAAGCGCTCTCATCAAACATCATCGTCTTCTTTGCTTCGTGAAGGTACCGCCAGTCGATAAATGCATCCTTATGCTGGGTGAGAATGTCACGAATACCGTAGTCGACGAAGAAAGGGCTAGGGTGAAGTGGGCTCACAGATCGCCTAAACTCCTTATCAAGATTTTTCTGGCTCTCTGGCAGCAAGGCATCGAACAGCTTTGTTAAGTCGTGAGATTTGTGTACATTTGGATTGTCGTGATCGAAAACAAACCATGCCTTGAGCGCCAACTCCATGGATAGAGCCAGTAGCATGGGATCCACGCCGATATGTTCGCGATCTGTCCAGTCTTCAATCTCCCCAAGGCGTTGATCTGGAAAGTTTTTCGTCTTCCGCAGAATCGCCGTTGCGGCATCGCCAATACGTATGGCGGTCGATAACCGAGCGCTCATATCTTTTCCTCTTGCTTGCATGCACGCAGATTGGAGGTCAAGCGGTTGTCATGCAAGGCGACAATCTGCAAGGTTCCGTGACGGCCCTTTGCTGACCTTGGCCCCTCTTCACATTGCCGCACTGCAGAACGTCAAACCCGACTTTCGCTATCAGATATGCGGCGCATCGGAGACGCCACGTTCAGCGACCAATGGCGCCGCCCAAGTGGAGCATTTCAACGACAAGACTTATGGTTGCCGAACCTAGGCTTGTGCTGCAAAGTCGCATAAAGGAACTTTTTGGACATCAGTGATGAAGACTTTCTATTCGATGATTACTGCCGTGGCTTTCCTATCCGCCTGCAGCACAGAGCTCACGAACCAAGCTGTCTCGGTTCGGCAAATCTCACTGGCAGGCGCGGAAAATTGCAGTTTCCTTGGTCCGGTGTCTGGGTCAGAGTTTTTCGGCCTTACTGTTGCTGGGGATGCGCAAAGCGCTCTTAATAAAGTTCGAAACTCGGTGGCGGAAATCGGCGGGAATGCCTTTGTCTTGACGCAGACCGTTTCTGATGCAGATGGTACTGTCAGTCATGCGGATGCGTACTCATGCAAATAGGTTTGCTTCGGGTGTAGAACGGCCCTGAGCCGACATCCAGCTTCCAACCCAGGTGCTGCGGTCGCAGCCTGCTTTCCGGATATTCGACGCGGGTGCAAAATCTGGGCTGTATTGACGCTCACTCCGCGGACCGGCCACCGCTCCCGTTCCCAAAGGTAAAGGCAGCAGTCAGCCAACTTCAGAAATTCCAAAATGGTTTTTCCTGCGTGGAAGCTGCCTGCCAACGTCCTGTCGCTAATGATCAGGCGAATATCGAAGCTTCTACTTATTGAGGTCGGTTGAAATCTGTCGCCTCGCAAACGTTCAAGGAGTGCTTTGCGCCCGCATGTATCGCGCCTTCAGATGCTCTGCGGTCTGATCAATACTGGGATAGACAGTTGTTGCATTGATGTTGAGAGCATCAAGCTGATCGAGGATGCCTTGCTTATTGGTAACCGTGATGCGTGATATTTCCAATCCGTCTTGGCCTGAGTCGGGTAGCATCGCGCCATGACCGTACAGGAGAAATGCGCCCGATTGGGGTTTTATACGGGTGTTGGTGTGTTTGGCTTTCACGCACACGATCGAGCCTAGATGATCTGGGTCTATTCGAGGTTCGAAGAACCCTTTCTCGGACTTAATGTGATGTAACAGCTTGCCCGCGACCTCGCTTTCGTTGAAAGAATGGATATTCAGTGCGAGGTCTATTTCATTCTTTTGCTCATAGCTGAGGTTAGATAGATTCGAAAGGCAACTTACTGTATCGGAATCATAATATTTAACCTTCGCCTCAGGCACCCTAAAAATGATCACTTCACCCGGAACATTCATTAATTCTTGCTTGCCATAGCAAGCGAAAAATAGAGCGATCAAGGGATTGCCTGAGATGTCGAGTAGTCGCGTGGGCAGACCGAAATGTTGCATGCGGACTAGGCGGTCAAAGCAATATTGATCGCTCTGAAACTCTTCGTAATGAGCGATGAGCAGCTCTTTACTGAGACGATCTTCGCTCGACAAGAATTGCCAACTGCCGTCTGGCCACTTCCGCATTACAGAAGGTGTCAACGCGAAGTTCGCGTCCTCGTGTCCACGATAGAAGATTTCTGCTTCATCCCTCGAAGGCAACCCCTGCAGGGCCGCGAGAAATCCCTCCACATCGCTGACAGCGGCAATGATGTTCTTCTTGCGCTCCGGCGGCGGCGCGGTTGGGGCAACCTGTTCGCCACCCAAGAATTCTTCTACCTCGGGCGCAGATTCCGGTTTGCGTTCGGCTAGAGCCTGGAGGATCGGTCCTGCCTCGCCTTCTCGCACCGCCCAGTGTGTGCGGTAGAGTTGGAATCCGTCCGCTCGAAAGGCCTCAGTTGCATCATCGACACTAGCGAAAGTAACCTCGCCGAACTCGATGATCGGTTCGAACCCTGCCAGTACCTCCTTGCGATTGGCTTGGATATTCGCGAGCCGACCGAAGCGCACCAGCATCGTTGCACCGCCGTCTGCCCGCCAAACTTCGCTGCACAAGAATGTTGGTAATGTCATAAGGAAGGCGAGCGCTTCGTCACCAAGGCCCTCCAACCCATTCGCGAGTTCCGTTGGCGTGTACTCGAACATGCGACCGCGGCTCATACCGACTTGTGTCACCCCATTGACGTAGTCGACGTTACCAAACGAGATGTAATTGAAGTTATCGGCCATTTCTCCGCCTTCTCCTGTGGCTGACCGGCGTTACAATCCACCGGTTTGCACGACCCTGTGTCCTGAGGTCCATTGCCCGAGCCTATCACTGTCTTGCTCGTCAGCTCCTACGCCCGCTACCCTGCGTTTAGCTGATTTTTGTGCCTGACCCGTCATCAGTCAAGTTGAGCTCTTAGCTGCCGTCGGACACCGCGGAACATCTGCACGGTCCTGTATCCGGCTGGCGACATGGTCGGCCCTTTCCGGCCAATCATGAAAGACGCCAACGCCGCAGCGCAGCTTCCCGAAAGCTGAGGTTGCGACGAAAAGGTTTCATTATGTTACCTCTTTAGTGGACTGATATAAACGTCAGGTCCACTTCCTCCCATTCAAAAACGCTCCGCCATTTGGGTATCTCGGGTTCTTCTTTAATAACTCTTCAACCTCAAGAGAGATAGCAGCCTTCGCGTCATCTGACAGGTTTCGGAAGCGATCTGCCAGAGTGGCAAGGACAGTACGAACATCATCTTCAGACAATGTGCTATTTAACGCTTGTTCAATGAGATTTTCGTCCACAGTTCTGGATAGAATAGTGGTTGGGCGTTTGAAAATTGCACCCATATCTGTAACGGATTTTGATAGGTGCTTATATCTGGAGCGTTCATGTCGATATGTGTCAAAAGCCCGCTTTGAATCCCGAAGTTTCTTGTCGGCCATTTTTCGGTGGAATCGTACTATCCGATTAACGTTTCGCAGGACAACATTTGTTGTCGCGATAACGTCCAGGTCCTTCTGCTTTTGGATATATAGACGAGCATTAGTGGTCCAATCAAAACCGCCATACAATAACGCGTTAGAGTTCAAGAGAAGCTTCACCGTGCGTTCATCGCCCCAAGAGATAGTCACGGAGGGTTCCACTAGATGATAATGGAGAATAAAATTCCTTAACCCCTTAGCAAAGTCGTGTTCTCCGGATTCTTCACCAATAAGCCGTCCAATTGCACGCCGATAAGCCTGACTCTCCTTCAGACCGCAATAGTCCCTTATTCGATAACACACCTCAATATACGAAGCGTACAGGGCAGAGAATGTGAGGAGATTTGATGTAGCCTTAGACTGTTCGCGTACGTAAGCTGATGTGTCGCGGTCATGAAGCTCCATTGCCGCAGCCATACCAGCCATCGCAGTATTCAAACCAATACAAGATTCTCGCATGGCTGCATGCACGCGCTCGAGATTATTTAGAGCATTATCAACTTTGGAGTAAGGAGAGAAACGCAGCGCGAATTCCCATGCCTCGTCACTGAGGAGAGAAGTATAAAATGTGAAACCCTCGGTTTCCCCGACGCCGTTTTCTGCCATGTATTGCGCAACAGCAAAAGCCCGCCCCAACTCTGCAAGCTGCCCGTCCCCTCCATGCCAATTGAATATTTGGTTAGGAGGGAAATGTTTAGCTATTTCAAAGTCATGCAGCGTTAAACCGTTAGACACAGTCGGCAGCACATCGCGAAGATTGAAGCGGTGCCTAGTTAGAAACAGTGCGAAGTTGGGCTTTAACAAAAATATACCACCCCATTGAAAGTGCTCAACTACAAAACCTACACATAACCCCGCTTTGCCTTCTGTATATGAAGCTCAAACCGAGCTTCTTTGGCGGTCTTCTTCTCAGGCGAACCAGTCGGTTCGACAGCGACCGCCGCCGCCAATCCGTCCCCATTCCCATTCCCATTCCCAGATCAAACCCCAATCGCCGAGGAGGCCAAGCACGATCTCCATTCGGCAATACCGGTATTGATTGGCCTGCGGCTCGACCTTTGTCAGGTGCATGCCGCCTAAACCCATTTATGGCAAAATCTCTGATCCGCCAAGCGACAATGAATGTCAGCTTTGATTGATTGACCCTAGGCTGTTCGTTCATGCAGCGAACGACCGCTATCCGCCCTTCGTGTCGTCCAGGCGGGTGCCGTCATGCTGCGGCTCGCTCGAGTGACCGCACAAGGCTGACAGTGACCGTAGGCCAAGCCAGGAACAATGCGCATTGGAAGCCGAGCAAATCCTCCTCATTTGCTAGGCAGCTTTAGAAGCGCGGCGCCCGTAGCTTAACGCGGCCATCTACGCCCCTCCCGTCCCTCATCGACGTGCTTCTGCCAAGCCGCCTCGTCACGCTCATACTGTTCGAACTGACTATCCTCATAGGCTTCTGGGTCCGGCGGCGCGGGGATGTTTTCAGGATGGAACTTGTACACCATCTCGCTTGCGACCACCTCATCGACCAGACGCTTGTCGATCGCGAGCCCGCGCTCCTGCGCATAGCCGATCGTTTCATTGATGATCTTCTCCTGCCTCGAAAGGGGAATCCCCTTGTAGTCGGTCAGGAGAACGCGAAGCATCCAGATCGTCGTGGACACGACCCGCTCGTACCCCTCGCTTGACGGGCGGCCGGTCAGGATCTCGTTCAGATCAACCCCGGTGTACATGTTGAGGCGGACGAGCGCCTCGGTCGGGATCGATCGCTTCCCGCTTTCATAGGCGTAGTAGCTCCGTGGCGTGATATCCATCATCTCCGCCATCTCGGTCTTGGTGAAGCCGCGCTTCTTCCTGAAGCGTTCGAGGTTGGCGTGGGGCTCCACCGCGAGCGCGGCTGCCAAGGCCTCTTCCTGACTTTGGGCTTCCTCCTCTTCCTCGAAAGCACGGGCATACTCGTCCGGGTCGAGCGGGGTGAATTTGAACGCCATTGTCACGGCCTCGCAGGATAGGAACAATCGTTCCGGCAATTGTGCCGGAAAAAAGAAAGCCTGTGAAGCCGTGCATTTGGCTGGTAGCATCAGCCCGACAGCGTACGAAACCGGAGGCACCGATGTCGGAACTCTTGATGGAAGGGAAAACCCCGGAGAACTGGGCGAAGCAGTTGCTCGAGCACGGTGTGCGGGTGTCGCCGCGCCTCATCCGCACGAGGGCGCGCGAGACCGGCAACTACTACCAGCTTGGCAACCTGATGCTCCTGTCTCCGGAGCAGATCGAGGCACTGCTGATGCCGGGGCGGCCCCAGGCTGACCAGAGAGCCTGAGGGGGCGAAGATGGCGGCAGAGAAGGCACGCATCACGCAATCCGAGTTGACCCGATACCTGAAGGCGTATCGGGATGCCGGGATCCCCATCGGACGTTCAGAGATCAGCCGCGACGGCACGGTCGTCATCTACACGGCCACGCCG
>NZ_JAATOS010000331.1:0-4473 GCF_011806505.1 Salipiger sp. HF18
GAGGCCACCAGCGGCAGGTCGAAGACATGGCCACCCGCGACCCCCTCCCCCGAGGTGACGCGCAGATGCTCGACCCCGTCCGGGCGCGAGAGCACGGCGGTCACCGGCACGCCCTCGACCGCCTGCACCGCGGCATCGCGCAGGAGCGCCGTGGCGTGGATCGTCTCGCCGGCGCGGTAGGCGCCGCGGTCGGTGGCGAGGAAGGCATCGAGCGGCCCGCCCGGTGCGCGCCCCTCGACACCGCGGTCCGAAAGGTCGAAGGCTGGATCGGTCAGCGACAGGAAGGCGATGTCCTCATCGCCGCGCGCGGCGGTGACCAGCGCGGGCTCGGCGCCGCCGGTGCCGCGGGTCAGCCCCGCCTCGAACCGCGCCACGCCCTCGGGATCGGTGGTGACCACCGCCAGCGGGCGGTTGGAGCGCGACAGCAGCGTGACCTCGAGCCCCTCGAGCGGCGCCTCCGAGAGCGCCCGGGCAAACACGGTTAGCCCGTCGCTGCCGGCAAGGGTCGTGAGCCCGATGTCCGACAGAACGAACCACTGTGTGCCGCCCGGATCGTCGTATGGGTCGGCGTCGGGCACCCGCGCGGTGAGCGCGTAGATCCCGGCGGGCAGGTCACCCACCACCTCGCCCATCGGCAGGCGCGTCGTCACGTCGGCGTTGAGACGGTTCTCGACCTCGGCGCTGCCGGTCCAGATTTCCTCGGCCAGCTCCTCGCCGAAGCGGCGATCCTCCCAGCCGCTGAGCGGGCGCCCGAAATAGCTGTCCTGAATGGCGCGGATGAGGTTGCGGTCCGAGACCCGGCGCAGGGTCAGGTCGATCTCGGGCAGGTTCACCGTCTCGACCGGCAGCCCGGCATCGGCGGAACGCGGCAGCACGTAGGCACGGCCGGGGAAACGCACCGCGGGGGCGCGGTCGCGGACATAGGCGCTGATCGCCACGTCGCGGGCCAGCTCCTCGCCCTCGGCCGAGGGCAGCCCGGCGCGGAAGGTGAGCTCGTAGGTCTCGCCATGCGACAGGCCGGTGACGCAGATCCGCTGCTCGTCGGCAACGACCGCAAGGCGCGGATCCGGCAGCCGGACGTAGGGCGCGTAATCCTGTCCGGCGCGAACCAGCGGTTCGGAGAACTCGGCACAGATGCGCGGCGCGGCGCTGTCGGCCTCGACCACGTGGTCGGTGATGCGGAAGCCGTATTGCGCGATGGCCCGGTCCAGCGCCTGCGCAATGTCCTCGCGCGGGCCGAGACGCTCGGCCAGCCGCAGCGCCGGCACCATCAGGCGGCCGCGCCCCTCGGCCTCGAGCCCCTGAGACAGGAGCAGCAGCGCGCTCGCCCGCTGCGGCGCGGGATCGGCGCGCAGGTAGCCGTTGATCGCCGCCAGCACCGCGCGGCGCTGCAGCTCGTCGCGGTCCCGGGCGCTGTCAGCGGCAAGGCGCAGCGCCAGCGCGCCATAGTCGAGCCAGTGTGCCGCCGCGTCGCTCTGGGCCGCCGCCGCGCCGGCCCATTGCAGCGCATCGCGCAGCTCGCCCCGCGCCTCGGCATTGCGCGCGGCCTCGAGCAGCGCATCCACCGGCCACTGCCCCCCGGCGTGGCGCAGGCCCAGGGCCTGCGCCTCGTCCCGCGCGGCGACAAGGTCGCGCTGGTCGAGGAAGCCGAGGTCCTGCGCCCGGGTCGCGGCCGCCGCCACGACGCCCGGGTCGGCCGCCACCACCTCGGCCGAGACCGCGCCCTCGTAGGGGGTGCGCTCGGTGACCCCGGATTTCGGGAAGCAGGCGTTGGAGCGGCTGTTGAAGGTGAAGGCGCCGCAGGACGGGTCGTTCAGGCAGAGCGACTGGCAGGCCTCGAGCGTGGTGTCGAACAGGGGTTGCAGGTCACCGCCGTAGAAATCCATGTCGCGGCTGGCGACGATCCGGCGCTCGGGCACCGCCTCCTGTGCCATGAGGGACGTGGCAATACCCACACCTGCGACGACGGCGGCGATCAAACGACGCATTCTGCTAACTCCTCATGACAACTGCCCTATCGTGCCCGCCGGGCCTCGCCAAGGCAACGATTCCCGCGGTCGCGCTTAAGACGATCTTCACCAAGACCGCCTCATTCTGCCCCCAGTCAAGGAGGCTTCGGGGACATGAGTCTGACGGCACGGCTGGCCGAGGAGCGCCGCGCGCGGCTGGCGGCGGAGCGTCTGCTGGAACTCAAGCAGGCCGAGCTTTTTGCCGCCAACCGGAAGCTCAACAAGCATGCCCGCGCGCTGAGCAACGAGATCCACTCGACCCGCGCCGAGATCAGCGAGGTGCGGACCGAGAACCGGCGCGTGAAGTCCGCGCTCGGCGAGGCGCACGAGAAGATCGAGATGGTCGAGGGCCAGCTCTGGAAGGCCCTGCAATCCATGCGCGACGGCTTCGCGACCTTCAGCGCCGAGCGGATGATGGAGCTTGCCAACCCCGCCTATCTCGCCCCGTTCGAGGGGCTCGACACCATCGGGCCGGGTGCCAGCTACCGCCACGTGCTCGAGATGATGGTCGAAGAAGGCATCGTCGACCTGCAGGGCGAGCCGCGCCGGGCCTGGCACGAACGCATGACCGCGCGCTGGGACATGGACCCGATCCCCTCCGAAACGTTGCGGCTCTGGACCGGGCAGTTCATCAAGATGCAGGACCGGCGCCTGCCCGACGGCGGCGTGGTGTCGCTCTGCGTCGACATCACCGAGCTCATGCGCATGTGGTCCGCCCTCGAGGAGCTGCCCGACGGCTTCGTCATCTACGACGCCGAGGACCGGATGCTGATGTGCAACGAGCCCTACCGCGCGATCTACAAGGCCAGCGCCCCCGCCATCGTGCCCGGCGCCTCCTTCGAGGACATCCTGCGCTACGGGCTCGAACGCGGCCAGTACGCCGCCGCCGTCGGGCGCGAGGAAGACTGGCTCGAGGAACGGCTCTCGGCCCATCGCCACGCCAGCCACGAGATGGAGCAGCAGCTGGGCGACGGCCGCTGGCTGCGCATCTATGAGCGCCCGCTCCGCGACGGCGGCCGCGTCGGGCTGCGCATCGACATCACCGACGTCAAGGACACCCAGCGCGAGCTCGAGGAGGCCAGGATCCGGGCCGAGACCGCGAGCCGGGCGAAATCCTCCTTCCTCGCCAACATGAGCCACGAGATCCGCACCCCGATGAACGGCGTCGTGGGCATGGCGGAACTTCTGCGCGAATCCCCCCTCACCGACGAGCAGCGGCTCTACGTGGACACCATCCGCGGCTCGGGCGAGGCGCTGCTGGTGATCATCAACGACATCCTAGACTACTCGAAGATCGAGGCCGACAAGCTCAAGCTCAGCGCCGAGAGCTTCGATCTCGAACGCGCCGTGCACGAGGTGCTGCTGCTGCTCCAGCCCACCGCGCGCGAGAAAGGGCTCGAGATGCTGGCGGAATACGACATGTTCCTGCCGCAGCGGGTGGTCGGCGACCCCGGTCGGGTACGGCAGATCCTCACCAACCTCGTGGGCAACGCGGTGAAGTTCACCAACGAGGGGCACGTGCTGGTGCGGGTGCTGGGACTGCGGCACGCCCATGGCGCGCTCGACGTGCGCATCACCGTCGAGGACACCGGGGTCGGGGTGCCCGCCGACAAGATCGAGCACATCTTCGGCGAGTTCAACCAGGCCGAGGACGACCGCAACCGCCCCTTCGAGGGCACCGGGCTCGGCCTCGCGATTACCAAGCGGCTGGTCGAGATGATGGAGGGCGAGATCTGGGTGGAATCCGAGCCCGGTCAGGGCTCATGCTTCGGGCTGCGCATCCCGCTCGCCGTCGCCGCCCCCTCCGAGGAGGGCTGCGCCACCCTGCCGGAGGGGCTCGAAACCGTGCTGGTGGTCGAGGACCACGCGCTCAACAGCGCCATCCTCGCCCGCCAGCTCGAGACGCTGGGGCTCGTGGTCGCCACCTGCAAGACCGCCGAGGAGGCGCTCGACCGCATGGCCGAGCCGCCCGATCTGGTGATCGCCGAGCAGGAACTGCCCGACATGAGCGGGCTCGAACTGACGCGGCAACTGGCGCTGATGCAGCCGGGCCTGCCGGTGATCCTGCTGACCCCCGAGCCCGCCGGCCTCGCGGTGGCGGGGCGCGAGGCCGGGGCGCGGGCGGTGCTGCAAAAGCCGGCGCAGCGCAGCGCCCTGCTCGCGGCGCTGGAGACCGCGCTCGAACCGCCGCAGTCCGGCGCCGGATCCGAGGTGCAGCGCCCGGTGCCGGCCTTCCGCCACCGCCCCGTCACCGGCGCGAGCCCGCGGCCCCACCCGGCCGAGCGTCCGGTCGCAAGGCCGGCCCCGCGACCGCTCGACGTGCTGCTGGCCGAGGACAACCGCACCAATCAGCTGGTGTTTCGCAAGATGGTGCAGAAGCTCGGCCAGCCGCTGCGCCTGCGCTTCGCCGACAACGGCATCGAGGCGGTGCGCGCCTACCGGGGACAGCGGCCGGCCCTGATCT
>NZ_JAATOS010000332.1:0-4466 GCF_011806505.1 Salipiger sp. HF18
CTTCGGGCTTTTCTTGGCCAGCTGGGTGAAACAAGACGCGGTCGCGAGGTGAGGCCGGAACCGATCCGAATGGTTCAGAAAGCCAAATCATCGGCCTCGAGCCAAATACTGCAGCAAAGAAGGAGATTAGCTTGCTTCTAATGCATTCTACTCTGACGATCCCGCCGCTCGGTAGATCCTTCAGAGGTATTGATTGGCCATTCACCCGCAATTCGAGCAAGTCGCCCGATAGGACCTTTCCACCATAAAGCTCAAGCTTATCGAAGCTTTCAAGCTGCGAAATCGCACGTGTTGCAGCGTCGTAGTCTCGTACGGGGATCGCACTGAAGAAGCCATCGGCAGCGATCTGACTGGCTTCCTGTTCAAGGCAAAGCTCAAGCACAGACATGAGGAACCGCTCGCCGAAGCCTGATGCCTTCTGATGGCTCAAAAACCTTTCAAGCTCGTGATGCATGACAATTTCGTCGCGGCGAGCCACCGCTGATGGAATGCTCACATTCCGGTTCCACAATATCACCCGGGATATCCGAGCCTTCGGGACGCGGATGTTCTTTGCCTCCAGAAATGCGCACAAGCTCTCAAGCTTCTTCTGGTTTTTATCAAGCGGATCGTCGTGAATTACCTCTTTGCCATTCCGCCGCTCCTGAATCCAAGACGAACCCAAAATCCGCACCGAACCAGACCAGTTCTTGATTTCTATTGCACTGATCTGCTTTTGTGACAAAACAATTAGATCAACTTCGTATCTGCCTCGCCTCGGCGAGCGAGAATTTGCAGGGACACGCTTGGAGTGAAATATGCTTGCCGACTTCCAGCTAAGGTGACTCGAGACCATCGAACGTAAGGCCAGCTCCGCGTCTCTGCCTGCGACGACTTCATCCAGCTCCGGCTCTGGCTTTGTCGAAACGATGTCACGCCAAATTTCGAGTCGAGATTTGCTGTCTATGCGCTGATTTGAGGCCGAACCTTTCGGCGTAGCGTTGAAGTTGTGGAGCAGATCGGGTGAGGGATCAACCTTGCCAGACTTTTTGTCCGCAATCCGACGTTCATTAGCCCAAGCCGCAATTCCGGCAGAAAGAAACGCAAAAAGCACCTGCGAGCCACCTGGCCACCCATCAAAAAGAGTCACCGCGAGGACCAGGCAGAAGAAAAAGACGGCAACGTATACAATGGTGATACGCAAACATTTTATAATCACCTTCATTGCGCCCCCTCTACGTCGCGCCCACGCGATCAGATGTCGAAGTAGTAGCAACCGGGCGGACCGGACACAAAGGCTTTATCAGCGTGCCACAAGTTCGCCTCGATCAACGCCTGCAGGGTTTCGCTGGCAGTCGGGTGTGTCCAATTCTGGCACGGCAGCTTCGTCCGCTCTGCCGACCTTCACCCTCCGATAATGCTGCAATGTGGACGAATGGCCGGTCTGGTGGAGCCGCACCGCAGCGGCCAGCTCGGGTGTTAAAGTCAGCTCTGGGCCGCGTGCGGCGGGGAGCGAGCTATGTGCTGCTGCCCACCGCAAGCCCCACGAGCGCCTCGCCTGTCGTGGTAACAGAGTTCTCACGACCGAACAGGTCGAAGCGCACCTTGACCCCACCAGCGGCGTCGATCTCGACCACCTCGCATGGCAACCCTTCGAACGGTCCCGCCCGGAACAAGGCCCGCTCTCCCGCCCGCACACGCCGTGCCGCTGCAGCCCGCCGCTTCTGCTCCTGTCGCTCGTCCTCTTGCCGCAGACCCCGCGCACGCATCTCGTGGAGCGCGGCCAGGCGCTTGGGCCCGAGCACACCCCACTGACCATCCGACCGGCAAAGCGCCCCGGTGAGAAATGGCGAGGTCAGCACGCGGTGCGGGATCGGGATGCCGTCGAACCGCGCGAAGACGTATCCAGGCAGGTACCGGCGCTCGTATTCTCGCAGCCTCCCCCGCACCCGGGTCCGACGCGAGGTGACGGGATGAAAGGCATAGACGCCGCGCGCCGAAAGCCAGCTTTCCGCGTGTCGCTCCTGTTGCGGCCGGCAGAGCAGCGCGTACCAGGCGCTCTCGCCTCGGTCGAAGATGGCAACCGAACTGCCCTCGACCGGGACCGCATCGCCAACGCGGAGACCGAGGTAGGGACGGACCGCCTCGCCCGATGTCCACTTCACGTTCGAACCGAGCACGCTCATGCCACCCCCTCCGGCAGCAGCGCCATGGCGCGCGCCTCGTCCCGCCGATGCCACGCCAGCCACTGCAGATCGTCGTCGCTCGCCACGCCGCGGCGCTCCCGGTCCGCGCGGACGCGGTAGTCGCTGTCGAGCTCGCGCGCCTTCTCGCGGACCATGCGCTTTTCGCCATCCTTGAGCGGCGGACGCTTGAACTTCTCCCAAAACCGGAGCTCGGCCAGCAGGCGGTTCTCACGATGGGCCTCGGCGCCGGCAGCGCTCCGGAACCAGCGGGTCAGCGCCGGAACCTCCTCGAGCGGGCGCGGCTGCGCCGCCTCGGCCAGCGGCATGATCGTCGCCATGCGCGGCCAGCCCCGCCGGTCCTTGCCCTCGCCGCGATACCTGAGCGCAGCGCGGAGATCCTCGAGCTTCTCGTCGTGCATGTGGCTCAGCTCGTCGGCGAGATCCCTCAGAAACTTCGCGTGGCGCTCGGCCGACACGCCGCCGGGCTTGCGAAAGCCGTGCTCGGTCAGCGGGTCGATCAGCAGGCGGCGCACCCGGTCCCGCTTGGTCTCGGTCTTCGAGGTCTTCTCGTCGGTCATCGTCCGTCCCTTTCTCAGCAAAGGCCCGACCGTTCACGCTCTTGCGGCGTGAGAAGGTTCGCGGCGAGGATGTGGTCCAGGATCCACGGCCTGAGGTCCGAGAGGGCATCGGCATGCCCGTCCCGGAAGCGCTCGACGGCGCGCTCGGCATCGCGGATCACCATGGGGTTTTCGGAAGGCTTCGGCGCGGTCGCGCGCGCCCCATGGTTTTTACATGGTTCTGCCTTTATATAGGCGGGTCCGGATTTGACCCCTTTTTGGGTCTGATCTGACCCCTTTTGAGAGCCGTATAAGGGTTCAGATCGTGACCCTTTTAGTGGGCCTGATTTGAACCCTTTTAGGGCAACGACACGTCCCCGCGTCAGGAAGCCGTACCCGCTCGCCCGGCCCCGCCCGCGCCCCGTGATCCGGGTCATCCATCCGGCCTCGACAAGCTCCGAGATCGCCCGCTTGATCGTCGAGCGGGAGCGCCCGGTCAACGCCTCCAGGGCCGGGATCGACGGGTCGCACTGGACGGTATGCTTGTTCGCGAAGTCGAGCACGAAGACGTGCGCAAGCATCTGCGCCTGCGCACTGAGATCCGGGTCGCGCCGAACGCTTTCGAGCCAGCCGAAGCGCTGGTGTTGCCACTCGTCGGGCCCGATCAACCTGGTGCCCTCCGGAGCGGCGAACTCGTATTCTCTCGCAGCATGCGCCACGACACACCTCTCGACAGGTTCGGCGCACGACCTCTTCGGGCCGCGACGCGGGTGATGCGACCACGCGTGGCCGCCTTCGTTCATGCCGCGGGGGCACGGTTCGGCGCCCCCGTCTTCTGCTCAGCCCCGCTCACGCGATGCGTGACAAGGTGTCTCTAGCCGCCCATGGTCGAGCCTCTCGCACGGGCGGCCCAGTAGCGCGCCAGCGCCCGCCCGAGCCGGTCCCGCCGATGATCGAAGAGCGGCACGTCGCCGTCCCGCACAGCGTCGACCAGGTCGCATGCGGCCTCCGCAGCCTCGCTCATCCGAAGATATCTCGTCAGGCAGGCTCACGCTGCATCCTCATCCTGGATGCCCATGAGCCCCTTGAGCTTGGTCATGGTGGCGCCTGCCATGTCGTGCACATCGGCCAGCTCGGCATAGGCCTTCACCATCGTCTGCGGATCGTCGGGGTTGGCCTCGAACTCCGCGAGCGCCGTGATGCCCTCGGTCGCTTCGCGCAGCATGTCGAGGTGACAGGCCAATTCGGACTTCGCCGGTCGACCGGAGACCTCGCGGCTGCGCATGTTCAGGAAGGGGTGCCGCCCCGTCGCGTTCTCCAGCGCGGTGACCCAAGCATAGGGTACCTCGGAGTGACCGTTCTGAACCTTCGAGATCGTGCCACGCGACACCGTGTGACCCACGACCGCTTCGATGGCAGCTGCGGCCGCATCGACACCGCCGACGGCCTTCACCAGCTCTCCGAACATATGCGCTCGCAGCAAGATGCTCATGGGAAACCCCTTTTCCTTGGAGGTGACGTGGCGCTGCCCCATGCTCACGGCATGGGACAGTGTGTGTTTTCAGGCAGCCGACTTGACGGGACAACGGGCCCGCGCGAGCTCTTCGAAGGAGAGTTCAATCCCGCGGGCTCTCGCGCTTTCCACCAGCCGAACGTCGTATTCGGCAGGGATAGTGCCCCCGCGCGTGGTGTAGGAGCGTGGACCTTCGGAGAGGTCCGAGTCTGATCAGGATGCCACGGCGGG
>NZ_JAATOS010000333.1:0-4465 GCF_011806505.1 Salipiger sp. HF18
ATGGTGTCCATCGTGACGGATACCACAATGAGAACCGATGTCCCGCCGAAATAGAACGGAATGGCGAACTGCGAGCGCAGGATCTCGGGCATCAGGCAGACCGCGGCCAGGTAGGCCGAGCCAAGCACGAGGATCCGGTTCACCACGTATTCCAGGTGATCGGCGGTCTTCTTGCCCGGGCGGATGCCGGGGATGAAGCCGTTCTGGTTCTTGAGGTTGTCCGCCACCTCGTCAGGTTTGAACGAGACGTTGAACGTGTAGAAATAGGCGAAGAACACAATCATCGCGGCGAAGAACAGCAGGTAGAGCGGTTGTCCCGGGCCGAAGTAGGCGAGGATCGTGGACATCACCGGGCCGGTCGAACCCGCCTGGCTGAAAGTCGCGATGGTGGTCGGCAGCAGCAGCAGCGACGACGCGAAGATCGCCGGGATGACGCCCGCCGGGTTGACCTTCACCGGCAGGTGCGACTGCTGGGCTTCGGTCATCTTCATGCCGACCTGGCGGCGCGGATACTGGATGGTGATCTTTCGAAGAGAGAGAACCATGAAGACCACGAACAGGACCACGAGGACCACCATAAAGAGGGCGCCAAGTATGATCGCAGGGCTGATCGCACCGCTGCGACCGCTGGCGAAGAACTGGGCCAGGGCGGCGGGGATCTCGGCCACGATGCCGACGAAGATGATCAGCGAGATGCCGTTGCCGATGCCGCGGGCGGTGATCTGCTCGCCCAGCCACATCAGGAACATGGTGCCGCCCACGAGGGTGATGACCACGGCGGCGCGGAAGTACCAGCCCGGATCGTGGGCAAGATCGCCCGCCTCGAGAGAGACCGCGAGGCCGTAGGCCTGGAAGAGCGCAAGCGCCACCGTGCCGTAGCGGGTGTACTGGTTGATCTTCTTGCGGCCCTGCTCGCCCTCTTTCTTCAGCTGCTCCAGGAACGGCACCATGGCCGCGAGGAGCTGCACGATGATCGAGGCCGAGATGTAGGGCATGATGCCAAGGGCGAAGATGCCCATGCGGCCCAGTGCACCCCCGGTGAACATCGAGACCATGCCGCCGATTCCCTGGCCTGCCTGCTCCATGAAATTACGAAGCGCAGCGCCGTCGATACCGGGGACGGGGATGTACGTGCCCAGCCGGTAGACGATCAGCAGGCCGAGGGTGAAGAGAATGCGGTTGCGAAGGTCAGTGGCCTTGCCCAGCGCCGCCCAGCTGGTGTTGGCGGCCATTTGTTCCACAGCGGATGCCATGCGGGTCCTCTCGAAGGCAGAACGCCGCCGGAAGCGCTTTCCGGCTCCGGCGGCGTTCGTGGAAAACGTGGGGTCCTATGTAAGCGGCTGTCTCACCGCTCACAACCCGCTTATTCGGCGGCTGCCGCCACCGCAACTTTCAGCGTGCCACCCGCCTTTTCGACCGCCTCGACCGCCGATTTCGACGCGCCGGTGGTCTCGATGGTGAGGGCCGAGGTGACCTCGCCCTTGGCAAGCACGCGAATGCCGTCCAGCCTGCGGCGCACGAGGCCCGACGAGACGAGGGTCTCTTCGGTGATCGAGCCGGCTTCGAGCTTGCCCGCGTCGACGAACTTCTGGATCAGGCCGAGGTTGACGACAGCGTAGTCCTTGCGGTTCGGCTTGTTGAAGCCGCGCTTGGGCAGACGCTGGTAGAGCGGCATCTGGCCGCCTTCGTAGCCGTTGATGGCCACGCCCGAACGGGATTTCTGGCCCTTGATACCACGGCCACCCATCTTGCCCTTGCCCGAGCCCGGGCCGCGGCCGATGCGTTTCTTGGACCGGGTTGCGCCCGGATTGTCGCGCAGTTCGTTGAGTTTCATGTCGCTTCTCCATTGCCGGATGTGACCCCGAAGCGAACGGGCCAACCACGGCGTTTCTTGGTTTTCTGAATCGGTGGCGCAATGCCACCGGGGGCCTATAGCGTCAGATCACGCGCAAGGCAAGGCCCGCGCATGGCTCCGTGACGCTGCCGGAGCCAGCAGAATCAGGCTCCGGGGAGGCGCAAGGGGCGGGTCCGCAGGCGCTGACATCCGGCACCCTGCTGAGACGCGCGCCCCGGCTGCGCCCGGACGCGATCGACGGGCACAGAGGCTCTGCAGTGCGGCGCGCTCAGTCGGCGCGTTTCTCGAGGGCGTCGAGGCGTGCCTTCAGCGCCTCGTTCTCTTCGCGGGCCTTCTGGGCCATGGCGCGGACGGCGTCGAATTCCTCGCGGGTGACGAAGTCGCGGTCCGCCAGCCAGCGGTCGATCATCGACTTCATGGCGGTCTCGGCCTCTTCCTTTGCGCCCTGCGCCACGCCCATGGCGTTGGTCATGAGCTGCGAGATGTCGTCGAAAACCTTGCTGCGGGTCTGCATGGTGACCTCCTGATGCGTTCTTGCCTCTATATGGAGCGCGTGGGCCCCGGGCTCAAGTCCGCGTGGGCGATGTTGACTTCCCCGCCAAAGCAATTGCACTCATGCGCCCATGAAAGCCGCCATTCCTTTCCCGCCGCTCTCGCCCGAGCTGTTCTCGATCTCGATCGGCAGTTTCGAATTCGCCCTGCGCTGGTACGCGCTGGCCTATATCGCCGGCATCCTGCTGGGCTGGAAACTGGCGGCGACGGGGCTGAAGCGTGCGACGCTTTGGCGCGACGACCGCCCGCCGATGACGCCCGAGCAGCTCGAGCAGCTGATGACCTGGATCATCCTCGGCATCATCCTTGGCGGCCGGCTCGGCTTCGTGCTGTTCTACCAGCCGGGCTATTATCTCAGTCATCCGGCCGAGATCCTGATGATCTGGCATGGCGGCATGTCCTTCCACGGCGGCCTGATCGGGGTGATCGTCGCGGCGCTGACATTCTTCTCGCGCCATCGCATCCCGCTGCTGCCAGCCGCGGACACCGTGGCGCTGGCGGTTCCGCCCGGGCTGCTGCTGGGGCGGCTTGCCAATTTCGTCAACGCCGAGCTCTGGGGGCGGCCGACCGACCTGCCGTGGGGGGTGATCTTCCCGGGCGAGGCGGCGCAGGCCTGCGGGCAGGCGGTGGGCGATCTCTGCGCGCGGCATCCCTCGCAGCTCTACGAGGCCGGGCTCGAGGGCATCGTGCTGGGCGGGTTGCTGATCTGGCTGGCCTTTGCGCGCGGTGCGCTGAAGACGCCGGGCGTCGTCGCGGGGGTGTTCTTCGCGGGCTACGGCGTCGCGCGCTTCCTGGTGGAACTGGTACGGCAGCCGGATGCGCAGTTCGTCTCGCCCGGCAATCCGCTCGGCCTTGCATGGCACGTGAACGGCTGGGGGCTCACCATGGGGCAGATCCTGTCGCTGCCGATGATCCTCGTAGGGCTGGCGCTGCTGGTGGCGGCGCGGCGGCGGGTGTGACGGCATGACCCCGCTGGCCGAGATCCTGCACCGGCGCATCGCCGCCGAGGGCCCGATGAGCGTCGCGGAATACATGACGGCCTGTCTCCTGCATCCGCAGCACGGCTATTACGCCACCCGCGACCCGCTGGGCGCGGCGGGCGATTTCACCACCGCCCCCGAGATCAGCCAGATGTTCGGCGAGCTGCTGGGGCTCTGCCTCGCACAGTGCTGGATCGATCAGGGCCGGCCCGCGCCGTTCGTCCTGGCCGAGCTCGGGCCGGGGCGGGGGACCTTGATGGCCGACGCCACGCGCGCCATGCGCGCGCTGCCGGGGATGCTCGAGGCGGCGCGGCTGCACCTCGTCGAGGCCTCGCCCACCTTGCGCGACGCCCAGCACCAGCGGCTGGCGCCGTTGATGCCGGTCTGGCACGAGAGCGTCGCCGACCTGCCCGATGCGCCGCTCTTCCTGCTTGCGAACGAGTTCTTCGATGCGCTGCCCATCCGGCAGTTCCTGCGCGTGGGCGGCGGCTGGGCCGAGCGCGTCGTGGGCGTGCAGGATGGCGCGCTGGCCTTCGGGCTTACCGAGCCGGTGGCGCTTGCGGCGCTCGAGTCGCGGCTTGCGGACACGCAGGAGGGCGACATGGTCGAGACCTGCGCCCCCGCCACCGGGATCGCCGCCGAGATCGGCCGCTGCATCGCCGAACACGGCGGCGCCGCGCTCATCGTCGACTACGGCAGCGACCAAAGTCTGGGCGACACGTTCCAGGCGGTCCGCCGCCATCGCAAGCTCGGGCCGCTCGACTGCCCGGGCGAGGCGGATCTCACCGCTCACGTGGATTTTGGCGCGCTCGCGCAGGCCGCGCCCTGTGCCACCGCCGCGCTGGTGCCGCAGGGCATCTTCCTCGAACGGCTCGGAATCACCGATCGTGCGCGGGCCCTTGCCGCAAAGCTCGAAGGCCCGGCACTCGACAGCCACATTGCCGCACATCGCCGGTTGACGCACCCCGAGGAAATGGGTTCGCTGTTCAAGACACTCGGGTTCTTCCCCGAAAGCGCCACACCGCCGCCCGGACTTCTGACATGACGCTTGAGATCATCACCTCGCAGGCCCTGACCC
>NZ_JAATOS010000334.1:0-4424 GCF_011806505.1 Salipiger sp. HF18
CCTGGCCGGGATCTGGCTGGAGAACGACGGGCAGGCGGGCGGACAGGAAGAGGCTGCCGCGCTCTGGCCGCCGGGCGCCGAAGAGCGCACCGCGCGGATCACGCTGGCGGGGCTGCGCGTCACGCATCTGCAGGGCTCGCGGGCGGCGCAGGCTTTCGGGGGTTGTGACGGCAGCGAACTGGTGGTCTCGAGCGTCGATATCCCCGAGATCCCCGGTTGCGACATCTACGATCCCGAGCGGCTGCGCACCACCGGGGCCGTGGCGGTCTGGCTGACGCCGCAGGGACCGCGTATCGTCACCGCCGCCGGCCACAGGCTGTGGCACGGGGCGGGATCAAGGGATCAGTAGGTCCGGATCAGGCCGACGAGACGGCCCTGAACCTTGACCGAGCCCACCGGCAGCACGCGCGGCTCGTAGGCCGGGTTGGCCGCTTCGAGAACGATGGCGTCGCCCTTGCGCCGGAAGCGCTTGAGCGTGGCCTCGTAGCCCTCGATCTGGGCCACGACGATGTCGCCGTTCTCGGCGCTCGAGGTCTCGCGGATGATCACGACGTCCCCATCGTTGATCCCCGCCTCGATCATGGACTCACCGGCGGCGATGCGGCCCAGCACCTGCAGTTCCATCGCCTCGATGGTCGCGACCGGACGGGCGGCGGCGGGGCGGCTGTCGGGGATGTCGCCGTCGATCACCTTGGGCGCAAAGCCCGCGGGACGTCCGCCGAGGCTTTCAGGGAGCTTGACGATCTCGATGGCGCGGGCGCGATGCGCGAGACGGCGGATGAAGCCACGTTCCTCGAGCGCGGTGATCAGCCGGTGGATCCCGGATTTGGACCGCAGATCAAGGGCTTCCTTCATCTCGTCAAAGCTGGGCGGCACGCCGTCCCGCTGCATCCGCTTGTTGATGAAATCCAGAAGGTCGAGCTGTTTCTTGGTCAGCATGGCGCGTTCCCCGGTCGCTTGTCTTCCCTTTGTTCTACGCATGTTCACTATTTGTGTCAACACGTTCGCGGGAAAGACGAAACGGGCGGGCGCCTCGGTGCGGGCCTCAGAAGGGCACGTACTCCACGGTCTCACCGGCTTCGCGGGCCGGGTCGCGCGGCGGGCGGACGATCAGCCCGCCGGCCTCGCCGAGGATGCTCAGAAGCGAGCTGTCCTGACGCTCGAAGGCGCGGACCCCCTCGGGGGTGACACGGGTCCGCATGTAGTGCTCGCGCGGTCCATTGGGGCCGACCGGTGCGGTCAGCACCGCGCTCTTGCGCTCTGCCGGTGCCGCACCGAGCCCGAGCATGGCGCGGATCACCGGGGCGATGAAGATATGCCCGCAAACCATTGCCGAGACGGGGTTTCCCGGAAGGCCCATCATCATTGCATCGCCCAGACGGCCGGACATCAGCGGCTTGCCCGGGCGCATCGCAACCTTGTGGAAGGAGCGCTCGAGGCCCATGGCCTCGGCCACTTGCGCGACGAGATCGTGATCGCCGACCGAGGCACCGCCGATGGTCACCACGAGGTCGGCGTCGTCCAGGAGGCCAAACACCGTGCGCAGCGACGCCTCGCTGTCGCCGGCAATGGGCAGCAGCCGCGGCTCGGCGCCGATCTGGCGCAGCAGCGCGTGCAGGCCGAAGGTGTTCGAGGCGATGATCTGGTCGGGGCCGGGCTCTTCGCCGGGCATCACCAGCTCGTCGCCGGTCGAGATGAGCGCGACCTTGGGACGGCGGGTCACCGGCACACGGGCGATGTTCATCGAGGCCAGAAGCGCGATGTCCTGCGGCGTCAGAACGCGTGGCGCGCTCACCGTGTCGCCCACGCGGAAGTCGTTGCCATAGGCGCGGATGTTGTCACCTTGGCCCAGCCGGTCGGTGATCGTGATGCGGTCGCCGTCGCGATCCACATCCTCTTGGATCACAACGATATTCGCGCCTTCGGGCACGGGGGCGCCGGTGAAGATCCGTACCGCCTCGCCGGCACCGATGCGGCCCAGGTAGCGCGACCCGGCGGCGGATTCGCCGACAACCGTGAAGCTGAGGCCCGGTGCGGCCTCGGACACTGCGTAGCCGTCCATGGCAGACGCCGCGAAGGGCGGCTGGTCACGGCGCGCCTCGACACTGCGCGAGAGCACGCGGCCCGCGGCCTCGATCAGCGGCACCTCTTCTGTCGGCAGCGGTTCCGCGAGCGAGAAGAGCCGGTCCAGAGCTTCGGAAACAGATATCATTTCGCCTCGTAACGTCCGGATTTTCCGCCATCTTTCAGGATGACGCGGATGCCGCCGATCTCCATGCCCTTGTCGACGGCCTTGGCCATGTCATAGACCGTGAGCGCGGCGGTCGAGACCGCGGTCAGCGCCTCCATCTCGACGCCGGTCTGGCCGGTGGTCTTGACGGTGGCCTCGATGCGCAGGCCCGGAAGATCCGCGTCGGGGATCAGTTCGACCGCGACCTTGGTCACCGGAAGCGGGTGGCAAAGCGGGATCAGTTCGGGAGTCTTCTTGGCCCCCATGATCCCCGCGAGCCGTGCGATGCCGATGACATCGCCCTTCTTCGCGCGGCCTTCGGTAATGATCTCAAACGTCTCCGGCGCCATCTTCACCCAGCCCTCTGCGGTGGCGATGCGCGCGGTCACGGCCTTGTCTGAGACATCGACCATATGCGCGTCGCCCTTGGCGTCGAAATGGCTGAGGCCGCTCATGCCGCGACGGGGTCCTTGAGCAGCATCCGGGTCGCAAGCTCGACATCGTCCTGACGCATCAGGCTTTCGCCGATGAGGAAGGCGCGGGCGCCGTGGGCGGCCATGTCGGCAAGATCCGCGGGCGTGTTGAGCCCGCTTTCGGAGATCAGCAGCCGGTCGCCCGAGACGCCCTTCGAGAGGGTGCGCGTGGTGTCGAGCGTGGTCTCGAAGGTCTTGAGATTGCGGTTGTTCACGCCGATCAGCGGCGATTTCAGCGCCAGCGCGCGCTCGAGTTCCGGCGCGTCATGCACCTCGATCAGCGCGTCCATGCCCCAGCTCAGGGCGGCATCCTCGAGTTCGGCGGCCTGCGCGTCCGAGACGCTGGCCATGATGATCAGGATGCAATCGGCGCTCAGCGCGCGGGCCTCGGCGACCTGGTAGGTGTCGTACATGAAATCCTTGCGCAGCGCCGGCAGCGAGGTGGCGCTGCGGGCCTCGGTGAGGAATGATTTCGCGCCCTGGAACGAGGGGGTGTCGGTCAGCACGGACAGGCAGGTGGCCCCACCGCGCTCATAGGCGGCGGCCAGTGTCGCGGGATGAAAATCATTACGGATCAGACCCTTGGAGGGAGAGGCCTTCTTGACTTCGGCAATCAGCCCGTAGCCCGCGGTGGCGGCCTTGCGCAGCGCAGCACCGAAGGGGCGCACGGGCGAGGCCGCGCGGGCCTCGGCCTCGACGTCGGCCAGCGGTTTCGCGGCCTTGTCGGCGGCGACCTCTTCCAGCTTGTAGGCCTTGATCTTGTCGAGGATCGTCTGGGTCATGGGGCCTCCGGCGTCGTCCAGTTGATGGGCGTGTCGCCCCTTGCAATAAGCCACTCGTTGACGCGGGAAAAGGGGCGCGACCCGAAAAAGCCGCGGCGCGCCGAGAGCGGCGAGGGATGGGCCGAGCGCACGATCAGGTGATCCGCGCCTCGGATATGCGGAGCGAAGCCCTGCGCGTGATTGCCCCAAAGGATGAAGGCGCGTGGCGTTTCCGACAAATTTTCAATCACTTGCGCGGTGAGCTTCGACCAGCCGAGCTTGGCGTGGGCGCCGGCCGAGCCCGCGGGCACCGTCAGTGCGGTGTTCAGGAGCAGCACGCCCTGGGCGGCCCAGAAGCGCAGATCTCCGTTCGGCGGACAGGCCCCGAACTCTTCCTGCAGTTCCTTGTAGATGTTGTTGAGCGATCGCGGCAGCGGCCGCACCTCGGGCTCGACCGAAAACGCCAGCCCATGCGCGTGGCCCGGCGTCGGGTAGGGATCCTGCCCGAGGATCACCGCGCGGACACGCTTTGGCGGGCAGGCATCGAGCGCGGCGAAAACCTGCGGCGCAGGCGGCAGGATCTGGCGCGCGTCCCCCGCGAGCGCGGCTTCGATGCGCGGCAGGTCCTCGGTGAAAAAGGGCAGGTGGGCCCAGTCTGCAGGCGGGGTCATGCCGCCAGTTTCGAGGCCTCGGCCAGCGCCTGCACCTTGGCAAGCGCCGCACCGCTGTCGATGCTCTGGACGGCCATTTCGACGCCCTCGCGCAGGTCCGCAGCCTTGCCCGCCACCACCAGCGCGGCGGACGAATTCAGAAGGACCGCATCGCGATAGGCGGTCCTGGAGCCGTCAAGAAGCTCGCGGAAGGCCTTGGCGTTCTCGGCGGGCGGGCCGCCGGCGGTCTCCTCGAAGGGGGGCTCGGGCAGGCCCGCGGCCCCGGGGGGGAGGTCGACCCCGCGCACGC
>NZ_JAATOS010000335.1:0-4421 GCF_011806505.1 Salipiger sp. HF18
ACGTCGGGCCCGTAGGTCTCGGTCAGCCCGTAGACCTGGGTGACGTTGAAGCCCATGGTCTCGATCTTGGCGAGCGTCGCGGGCGCGGGCGGGGCACCGGCGGTGAACACCTCGACCACGTGCTCGAAGCTGCGCTTCTCCTCTTCGCGGGCGTTGACGATCATGTTGAGCACGATGGGCGCGCCGCCGAAATGGGTTACGCCCTCGTCGGCGATGGCGTCGTAGATGTTGTGCGCGGCGATGTCCCGGCAGCAGACCACGGTGCCGCCGACCGCGGGCATCATCCAGGTGTGGCACCAGCCGTTGCAGTGGAAGAGCGGCACGATGGTCAGGTAGACCGGGTGCAGCACCATGCGCCAGCTCAGCACCTGTCCCATGGCGTTCAGGTAGGCGCCGCGGTGGTGGTAGACCACGCCCTTGGGCCGACCGGTGGTGCCGGAGGTGTAGTTGAGCGCGAGGCTCTCCCACTCGTCCTCGGGCATGATCCACGTGAAATGCGGGTCGCCGGTGGCGAGGAAATCCTCGTATTCGAGGTAGTCACCAAAGGCCTTGGCGCCGCCGTGCGGGTCGGCGACCTCGATGACGGTGGGCGGGTCCTGCTCCATCCGCTCCATCGCCTCGGCGAGATGGGGGATGAACTGCGGGTCGCAGAGCACCACCTTGGCCTCGCCGTGGTCGAGGATGTAGGCGATGGTGTCGATGTCGAGCCGGGTGTTGATGGCGTTCAGCACCGCGCCGCAGGCGGGCACGCCGAAGTGGGCCTCGGCCTGCGCGGGGATGTTGGGCAGGATCGTGGCGACCACGTCGCCGGGCTCCACCCCGATCTTGGTGAGCGCCGAGGCAAGGCGGGAGACGCGCTCGTGGTACTCGGTGTAGGTCTTGCGGTGCGGGCCGTAGACCACCGCCATGTGGTCGGGATAGACCTGCCGCGCCCGGTGCAGGAACGACAGCGGCGTCAGCGGAACGTAGTTCGCTTCGCATCTCCCGAGTCCGGTTTCCTTCTCCCTCCATCCCATGGTGTCTCCTCCCTGATCTCACTCCTGCGGGCGACTATGCGCAGACTCGCCCGTCCGGGAAAGCCCCGAAAGGCGAAGTTCCGCGGCGCGGCGGGGGGTTATTCTGTCGCAGAGCAACCGCGCGCGCGGCGCAGCCTTATCTTCGTGCAGGGGCTCGGGCGCGGGCCGTCGCGAAGTCAGCGCACCGGGTCGAGCAGGGCGCTGCCGAGCGTGCAGTCCTTGACCACGTCGCTGCCGCAGGGCACCGGGTCGAGTCCCTTCGAGAGGCAGATCCGCACCTCCTCGATGCGGCCCGCGTCGCAGGTCACAGTCAGCATGTCCGGCTCGAGCCCCGGGTTCTCGGCTATGAACGCCTCCTCGACCAGCGCCGCTGGCAGCGTCACCGGCGCCTGCAGCTTGCGGAAGACCTCGGGGCGGGTGACGTTGCCGAAGGCGGTGCGGGCGAGGCGGAAGTAGTCGCCCGCCGCGAGGCCGGAGCAGGTTCCGTGCTTCTTCCACTGGTGCCACGCGAGGCCGCCGCTGCCCATGATGTCGGCCATTCCGGCGGTTTCCCAGCGTGCCGGCGGCGGTGCGGACGTCGGGCAGAAGGCAGGGTAGCCGCGGTGGTACTGCGGCCAGAGCCCGTGCAGGATCCAGCCATGCGCGGCGTCGCATTGCTCGGCGTCGCGCGCATCGCCTTCGAGGGCGCACCATGTGGGGGACCAGCTCAGCGACAGGACGTAATAGTCGAACGCGCCGGATTCCTCGCCATCAGCACGGGCAAGTGATACCGTCAAGAGCAGGGCAACCAGCCAGCGCATTTTCTCTTTCCTCTTGGCTCGGGCGCCACTATATAGGCCGGAAGTTCCCCGACAACGGTAACCTGTCCCGAAGAAGATTCGGGACCTCCCGGCCCAGAAGACGGCCTGGGAGCGGGGGAGAAGAATTGCAAGGAGACGTGACATGGCCAAACTGCTGCACCCCAAGGCGACCGCCGTCTGGCTGGTCGACAACACCACACTGACCTTCAAGCAGATCGCCGATCTTACCGGCATGCACGAGCTCGAGGTGCAGGGCATCGCGGACGGAGACGTGGCTGCCGGCGTCAAGGGCTTCGACCCGGTCGGCAACAACCAGCTCGAGCAGTCGGAGATCGACAAGGCCGAGAAGAACCCGATGCACAAGCTGAAGCTCAAGTACAACGCCGCCGCTGTCGACGAGGACAAGCGCCGCGGCCCGCGCTACACCCCGCTGTCCAAGCGTCAGGACCGCCCGAACGCAATCCTGTGGCTGGTGAAGTTCCACCCGGAACTCACGGACGGCCAGATCTCGAAGCTCGTCGGCACCACCAAGCCGACCATCCAGTCGATCCGCGAGCGCACCCACTGGAACATCCAGAACATGCAGCCAATCGACCCGGTTGCGCTGGGCCTCTGCCGCCAGTCCGAGCTTGACGGCGCCGTCGCCAAGGCCGCGAAGAACCGCGAAGAGGTGATGACCGACGACGAGCGTCGCAAACTGGTCTCGACCGAGCAGAGCCTCGGCATGGACACCGAGCCGCGCCTGCCGACCGCGATCGAAGGGCTCGAGACCTTCTCGCTCTCCGATCCGCGTGGCGACGACGACGAGGACGACCACAAGGGCCCGAGCGACTTCTCGGATGCGGACAGCTTCTTCAACCTGCCCGCCGGCGGGGACGACGATGACGAGGATGACGACAGCGACGATCCCCGTAGAGGAGACCGTCGCTCACCGAATGACAAAAGGCGCTCCGCTCTGGCGGGGCGCCTTTTTCTTTGTGGCGTGGGTCTGACTGGAAACGGCCCGGAGATCGGGTCTCAGGGTGGCTCCTACTGGTCGAGAGGGCTCGGAACAACAGGTTTGCCGACAGCTTGAGCGCGGTGTCGCCGTCGCCTTCGTAGAGTTCGCTCTTGCCGCCGCCGTAGCCGAGGAAGACCGAGAGCCCGCCAATGCAGAGCCCGCAGCCGGCCACGACGCCTGCCTCGCGATGGTCGAAATCCCGCGCGGACTGGCCTGCCTCCGCAACAAGTTTGAGACAAAAGGAAAAACGGTCAGATCCGTTTGCGGGCGTTCAGCGCCGCGGTGATCGTGCCATCGTCAAGGTAGTCGAGCTCGCCCCCGATCGGCACCCCCTGCGCCAGCGAAGTCAGCTCGACGCGCGTCTCGAGCTGGTCGGCGATGTAATGCGCGGTGGTCTGGCCGTCGACGGTGGCGTTGAGCGCGAGGATGACCTCGGTGATCGCCTCGGTCTCGACACGGTGCACGAGCTGCGGGATGCGCAGCTCTTCGGGGCCGACGGAATCGAGCGCCGAGAGCGTGCCGCCCAGCACGTGGTAGCGGCCCTTGAAGACGCCCGAGCGCTCCATCGCCCAGAGATCGGCCACGTCCTCGACCACGCAGAGCTGGCCGTTGCCGCGGCGCTCGTCGGCGCAGATCGGGCAGATCTCGGCGGTGCCGACATTGCCGCAGTTGAGGCATTCGCGGGCGCTTGTGGCGACGGCGCCCATGGCATCGGCAAGCGGCTGCAGCAGCAGTGCGCGCTTGCGGATGAGGTGCAGCACCGCCCGACGCGCCGAGCGCGGTCCGAGACCGGGCAGGCGGGCCATCAGGTCGATCAGCGCGTCGATCTCGTTGCGGTCGGACAATGTGGGGGTCCCTCGAGGGTGCCGGAGGTCTTGCCGGATCTCGCTCCGGCGTTCTCAGAGCCCCCGCAGGGGCCCCGTCCGGACCGGCCCCGCGGGCCGGTCGTCATGCCTGTGCCTGACGGATCAGAACGGCAGCTTCATGTCCGCGGGCAGGCCCATCTCGGAAGTGAGCTTCTGCATTTCCTCCTGCGCGCGCTCCTGCGCCTTGGCCTGCGCGTCCTTCACCGCGGCGAGGATCAGGTCCTCGACCACTTCCTTGTCGTCGGCGTTGAAGATCGACGGATCGATATCGAGCGCGCGCAGCTCGCCCTTGGCCGAGGCCGTGGCCTTGACCAGGCCGGCTCCGGACTCGCCGGTGACTTCCATCGTCTTCAGGTCTTCCTGAAGCTGGGTCATCTTGCCCTGCATTTCCTGCGCGGCCTTCATCATCTTGGCCATGTCGCCAAGTCCGCCCAAACCTTTCAGCATGTCGTGTCTCCAGATTGCGGGCGCGGTGATCGCGGCCCTGGCACTTGGGGAGACGTTATCGCAGTCACGGCGGGGATCGACAAGGGCCGCGCCCGGATGTGTCAGCGCCAGAGGTGGGCGTGACCGGCGAGCAGCCCCTGCAGCTTCGACAGGCTGCGGTTCAGGGGCCCTGCGCGGGGGATGTGGCCTGCTTCGAGCCGGTCGGCCACGACCTCGACCGGGCAGGGCAGGCCGGTCACCGGGTCGCGGTAGCGCGGGTAGGCGATGAGCGTAGCGTGCACCAGCCCCTCGA